>CAIWKW010000001.1 GCA_903913365.1 Candidatus Doudnabacteria bacterium
GATACCTTGCCAAGTATTATTACCACAACTTCCACAACGTCAAAAATCAAAATGCCAAAAATCCCGGCACTAAAATTTGTTGACAGCGATAATATTATTACCGCAACCGATGCCGCGGGCAATGTTACCCAAATTATCCTAAAAGACAAAGACAGAAAGCATCAGCTTAAGGCCGACGTTAAATCTTTGTCCTACAATGGACAAAATTCTGATATTAACAAAAGTCTGTTCCATTTTGATTGGCTATACGACAAAAAGAATAATTTACAGGTTTTAACCCAGCAAATTCAATCAAAAAAAGATTTTAATATTTTGTCCGTTTATGGTTTAAACAAAACCTTAATTACGGGCAAAGATGTAAACGGAAAAATTAGTAAATTGTTAAATGGCCTTGTTTTGCTGAAAGTTACAACTAGCAAAGGCGACTTTAACTGGTCATATTAATTCACTGTGATACGTGGACGTATCGTAGTAGTTGTAAATGAGCTACAATAGCAGTATGTAAAATTAAGTAGCTATAAATATGCAACTGAACTACATTCTAATTCCTTTGTTTACGGTGCTGGTATCCGGGGTGGGGAGTTATTTTACTTCCGCTTCGCTTTTGAGCTGGTATAAAACCATTAAACTTTCTTCATTTACGCCTCCGGGTTCGGTAATCGGGGCGGTTTGGACGGTGCTGTTTATTTTGGCCACCATATCCGCATTAATTGTTTGGAACAAATTCTCCCATGACAATTATTTTTGGATAATTATTACCGCGTTTATTGTAAACGGCATATTAAATGTACTGTGGAGCTATTTGTTCTTTTATTTGCACATTACGGGATGGGTCACAATAGAGGCCGCTATTTTGGCTTTGTCGGTAATTTTGTTGGTTGTGTTAATTTGGCCGCTTTCTAAATTGGCTTCGTCTTTATTAATCCCTTACGCGGCCTGGGCCAGCTTTGCCACTTTTTTAACTTATAGCGTTTATTCTTTAAACAAGTAATCACTATGATACTTCCATGTATCGTAGTGGTTGTGAATGCATAAATATGGCGGGAAAAGTAACTATAAATTTAAAACCTCCGCTTACAGTGGCTAAGGAAGCAAGTAAAGGCCTTAGGCTTCACCACCGGTTTGGCAGGGGAGGCACGGCCGTGGGCTGGGCCAGGGCCGCGGAATTAAAAAACCGCCGGACTTTAAGTCCGGAAACTATTTTTCGCATGGTTTCTTTTTTTGCACGCCACGAAGTGGACAAAAAAGGCAAGAATTTTTTTAATAAAGAAAAACCGTCAAACGGCTATATTGCCTGGCTGCTCTGGGGAGGAGACGCGGGCAAGGCGTGGGCGGAAAAAATAAAAAAACAGTTAAAATCCGCCGGGCTGTAGTTTAGAAAAAATTGACATTGGCTTAATTTACGGGTATTCTGACCTAGAGAGTTATTAAGGAAAAAATTTATGAAAGAAATGACTTGCAGACAAATTGACGGTATTTGCGACATGGTTATTTCAGGTGCAACAGTAGAAGAAATTTTAGATAACCGGTTGGCGCACTTAAATCAAATGGCATCGTTTTCCAATGATGATACGGCCGGACATCAAAGAGTTTTAAATAATATGCAATTTTTGAGTGAGAATGAACTTGCAAAATGGCAAGAAAATTTTATGAAGAAATGGAACAATGTTGTTGACAGATAGTAAAATTGAAATATCCGAATGCTTTTCGGGTAGATGATCCAGCCAGTTTAAGATACGTTTAAAAAATCAGCCGAGCCGGCTGATTTTTTATGTGTTTTGCAATCTTGTTATTTTTTAGGTTTAACCAGCAGGCACGCCCCGTTAATGCAAAAGCGTTTGCCCGTGGTTTCTTTGGGGCCGTCGTCAAACACGTGTCCCAGGTGGCTGCCGCATTTACTGCAAACTACTTCCGTCCGGCTCATGCCGAATTCGTCGTCTTTTTGGAATTCCACAGCTCCGGGGATGGCTTTATCAAAACTCGGCCAGCCGGTGCCGCTGTCAAATTTGGTATCCGCGGAAAACAGCTCCTGCCCGCAAACGGCGCACGCAAACATGCCTTCGTGAGCTTCAAGCAGGGGGCTGGTAAACGGCGCTTCCGTACCTTTCTCCCTTAAAATGTGATATTGCTCGGGAGTTAATTTTTTTTTCAGGTCTTCTTCATCAACAGCCATTTTATTTGAGGTGTTCATACGAGACTCCTTTTATTAATATTTTATATATTCTAATTATATCAGGGAATAAAGGAAAATCTCA
>CAIWKW010000002.1 GCA_903913365.1 Candidatus Doudnabacteria bacterium
AAAACAATAAAGAAAACCGATTTTATTTTTAAGTTCATAATTTAGGTTAATTTATATATCAAAAGTATATCAAAAAACGCCTTGTAAATATAGAGTGTTTTTTGGCGCCGGTGCAGGAGTTATCTATAAGGCACTGCACAGCTTACCGCAAATTTGCTATAATTAAAGAAATATTTAATTTAAGAAACCAAAATTAATATAATTATGGAATATCCACAAAATTTTTTTACAGGTAAAAAAGTTTTCAGTTTTTTTGTATGTTTTTTCGCGTTGGCTGTCTTTGCTGTTTTGGCCAAGCAGACCTTGGCTTTAAGTATGCCTCCGGTTAATGGGCAGGCAAAAGTTTTGGGTGACTCCGCACTCAATCTCTACCCGTACCCCACGGCCAGTTTGGTAAAAGACGGCGGGACAATTTATTTCATTAGTGGGATTACCAAAATTCCTTTTGCCAACTATAAAGCTTTTACCGGTTTGGGGTATTCTCTGCACAATGTGGTTACCGGAGATTTGAGCAACTACGAATTGCAAACTTATATAATTTCTACCGCAAACACCTCTCATCCTTGGGACAGCTGGGTTAGTTATAAAGGTGCTGTATATTATTTCACATCGGACGGTATGATTGGAGTTCCTAGTGCCGATGTATTTTTATCCAATGGCGGTAAATGGAATTTGGTTGTTAAAGCCAACAAGTACGATATTTTTATTATTAATACCAACAGTGCTCTGGCGGTGCTAACTTCCGGCGACGCCAGGGTTTCCAGCCAGCCAACTTTTCAGTTTGGCGGTCAGCCTGTTACTCAAAATAGCTCTTCAAGTCAAAACCCAGAATCTCCTGCGGCAACCGTTACTCCGCTCTCAATAATTCCTCAAATTATATTGCCGACAAATATTTATGCCAGTTCCTCGGCGGTTTATACCGTGCTTTCCGGAGCCACCAATACGCCGCTGGTTTATAATTTTTTCTGGGACGACGGCACACCGGCCAATTCGCTTTCTGTTAATTCCGCTACCCACACTTATTTTATCCCCGGAACTTACGTACTGGAGGTTACGGTAATCGATAGTTTAAATAATTCAAACACAAGCACAACTCCGGTAACGGTTGTTATGCCTCCCACTCAAACTCCAACAGCTCCCGCGCTTACTTTGCCTCATGGCGTAATTGTGGGAGCCGAGGCTACTGCCACCGCCACGGCCAGTGATCCGCAAAACCTGCCTTTGGCTTATACTTTTTCCTGGGGCGACGGTACTGCCGACACATTGGCTACGGCCAATTCAGCCACCCATATTTACAGCAGTTCGGCAAGCTTTATTGTAAAGGTAACGGCCACCAACGGTTTGGGTTTCTCCAATTTTAGCCAAGACTATATTTACGTGGCGCCGTAAAAATTGCAATAACATAAATCAGAAAGCCTCGGCAACATATGTTGCCGAGGCTTTTGCTTTTGCTTGTTGAGCGCATTAAATGCGCTCAAATTCCTCGAGTTCTTCGTATTGGTACGCAGCGACTTTCCCGTTGTCGTGGGTTACACGCAGGGCGCTTTGTTGGCCCTGCATAAATCCGGTAACCTTCCCAACCGCTCCAACTTCGCGACTGTTCAGATACACCTCGGAAATCCCCCAGTCCTCTGTGGGTTTGAGGTTTGTAACCCGAACCCTCGTCAGAATCTTCGTCTCACTCGAAAGCACAGTCACCTCACTACCTCCTTTTATTAGTCCAAGATACTCAAAATAGCACAAATGGCACTATTTATCAAGCCTATATTCGCCAAAATTAACTTATATAAACTAATTTTGGTGAATCCAGAAGTGTTGCCTTCTGGCCCGGCGTGCCTGCCGGGAAGGATACTGTTACCTAAAGCGGTACTGGCCGTTACTGTTGTGCTCTATTCTCCAGGACAACTTCTCGTCGCCCAAAAAATTGACCAACCGCCAGAAATTCTTTAACCGGAACAACACTGAATTGCTGTACCCGGTCTTGGCCTCGTAAGTTTGAAACATGGTCTCAAGCGTTTGCAGCCTGTACGTAACCAGCCCTACTGCTTCCTGTTTTGTCAGAGTTGGCAGTTTATTCCAGCGGACAACAGCCGCCGCAATAACAGCCATAACGATGATTGCAATAATAACCGGTGACACGGTTAAATGCATGGCTCCTCCCTTTGCTCCCTGTAATACCCCTCTTGCTTCTGGTTTACAAAGAGTAAATTACTCACAATAATGAGCAGTTTACCGTTTGCAATTAGCAAATAATAAAATACCACATTTTGTGGTATTTTGTCAAGTATTTGTACTAGACGGATACATCGGTGACAAGTGCCTGGTTAAAGTGATATTCAAATGGGGTTAAATAATTAAGCGACTGATGGGGTCTAACGGTGTTGTATTTAATCAACCATTTGGTTAGTCTGCGGTTAAACTCTTGGATATCAGAGGTCCAGTTACCCTGTCTTAAAAACTCTTCCTTTAAGGTACGGTTGAATCTTTCGCAGACAGGATTATCTTTCGGGGTTTTAACTCTAGAAAAATACTGGGGAATGCTTAGGGAAGCCATTAACTCGGCAAAGTACTTTTCAAACTCACTGCCATTATCCTGACAGACATTTAAAATATTCCCTTGTACTACAGCGTAGAGCCTTAAAAACAAGTCTTTCGTGGTAGCGGAAGAATGGGTGGTATACATCCGAGCCCAGGCAATCTTGCTTACAGTATCAATACCGGTAACAATATATCTCTGTAGGCCATTCCTAAATATTACTATGGTATCAAAGGCTACTAGAAATCCCGGTTTCTGCTGTTTTTTAAGTTCTATGGTTTTACGCTTAGAAATGGACTGTTTTTTAAAGTGTCGGTCAC
Organism: Candidatus Doudnabacteria bacterium; assembly: GCA_903913365.1. Lineage (GTDB taxonomy): Bacteria > Patescibacteriota > Doudnabacteria > UBA920 > UBA920 > PALSA-1336. The sequence continues at coordinate 2,857 of CAIWKW010000002.1, forward strand.
TTTTCTTTGGCCTTCTTTGTAAGTGGTATTTTTCAATAACCAGCTGAATTTTCCAGGAAGAAATAGTTTGGTTATACCTTCTTTGGTAAAGTCTCCTGATTTTCATCTTACCAAATTCGGGGTTGGCTTTGCGCAGACCCAAGATACTGTCTTCCTCAAACCTGGTTAATTGTTTCTTTCTGGCATTAATCGGTGCCCGGCTGCTTTCTTCTAAGGCTCTTAGGTTAGATTGGTCAAACACCGCAAACCATTTGTAGAAAGTCTTTCTGGTAATTCCAAAGTACCTGGCTGTAGTAGCTGCGGACTGGGCTTTACTGTGGTAGTAAATGAACCATTCTAATTTTAAACAAGCCTTCTTGGACAGCTTTAAAAGCTTAGCCTGCTGCCTCCAGCGATCATATTTGTTAAGTAACGGTTTATCTTTCCAAAGGGGTTTAAGTTTAAAATCCATAGAGACTTCCTTTCCTTAGTATTTTAGCGGAAAGTGTTACCTATGTATCTCATCTTTTACA
>CAIWKW010000003.1 GCA_903913365.1 Candidatus Doudnabacteria bacterium
CAAAATTTACACCTTTTATGAAAAATATTGATTCTTTAAACAACAAACCGGTTCCTCCGCACATTACAATCTCCCCCTCTCCCCAGTTTCAGCGTCAGCAAAAAACCAATTCTCCGGCGGAAAAACCCAAACCCGGAGCCAAAAAGTTTTTAAAAAAACTTTTGTTTTTAATTATTTTTGTTATTTTGGTTTTAGGCGGCATTGTAATTATAAGGGCAGCCAATATTTCCGATAAAATTTTTGTCGGCCAAAAGACCACTTTCTTCGGGAAAATTGTCGAGCTAATCAGAGGCGGCGGAGACAACGCTCAGTTGGCCGGGGAAGACTTGGGTCAAATTAACGTTTTGCTTTTAGGCATAGGCGGTGAAGGCCACGACGGCCCGTATTTAACGGATACGATTATTTTGGCGGAAATTCGCCCGGACATTGGGCAGGTGGCTTTAATTTCCATTCCCCGCGACTATTGGGTAACTTTGCCAAACGGCGGACAGAGTAAAATTAACGAGGCCTTTTCCGATGGCTACCTGAAAAATCACGACTGGAACGAAGGCGGCCAGTGGACCAGGCAAGTGGTGGAAAACCTAACCGGCCTGCAAATCCCCTATTTTGCCGAATTGGATTTTTCCGGTTTTGAAAAAGCTATTACTCAAGTAGGCGGAGTCGATGTTACGGTAGACAGAACATTTACCGATTACAGCTATCCCAACGACGCCACCAACGGCTACCTGCCGCCGCTGACATTTACCGCAGGACCCCAGCACATGGATAGTACCAAAGCTCTGGAGTTTGCCCGCAGCCGCCACGCGGAAGGACCTGAAGGCTCCGATTTTGCCCGAGGCCAAAGACAACAAAAAATTATCCAAGCCTTTAAGCAAAAAGTTCTAAAATTAAATTTGATTACCGATGCCGGCACCATCAATTCTTTGCTGGGAAATTTTGCCGACCATTTTCATACCAACATTAGTCCGGCGGAAATTTTACACGTATACAACTTGGCCAAACAAAAAAATATTAATGACTTTATTTCTTTAAGCCTAGACCCGTCCACTTCCATTATTTGCCCGCTTATTCGGGCGGACACCGGAGCTTACACCCTGGCTCCATGTCCCGGAAAAAACAGTTACGATGTTAAAAACTTTTTTTCAAACGTTTTTGTTTACGGAAAAATAACTTCCGAAAAAAGCGTGGTTTGGCTGAGCACTTCCACGGGCAACAAAACCGCTTTCCAGGCAGCCTACGACAAACTAACCCAGGCCGGACTCACCGTTTGGGAGCTGCCTTACAAAGGGCAGCCTTTAGCCAAAAATATCTTTTACCAGGCCAATCCCAAACCGGCCACAGCCGAATATTTAAAAAATTCCTTAAACGCTTCCGAAGCCAGCGTGCCTCCGCCAGGAGTAAATGCCGACAAGTCCAAAGTGGACGTGATAATAATATTGGGGGGGGCTGATTAATTAACCTAATTATTCTAATATCTAATTGTTCTAAATAATGCCTAAGGACTAATTTCTAAATTTTTGGCATTAGGCATTAGTGCTTATTTAGAAATTAGGTTAATTAGAATAATTAGAAATTTTTAACTCTTTTTAAACAACAACTTATACTATTAAAAACAGGTTATCTGAAATATATGAATAATGCTCTTCCAATAGTTGCCGTAGTTGGGCAACCTAATGCGGGAAAATCCACCTTAATAAACAAGATAGCCGGAAAACCTTTGGCCATTACTTCCGATTTGGCCGGCACCACTCGCGACAGGCAGTACGTGGACACTTTATGGAACGGGGTTAATTTTACCCTGGTCGACACAGCCGGCCTGGATGCCAGAAACCAGGACGAACTCGAGCTCAGCCTGCAAAAACAAATTGAGATAGCCCTCGAGGAAGCGGACATTGTTCTTTTTGTGGTGGACGGCAAACAGCCCATTGCCGCGGCAACAGGCAGCGTTTTAAAAAAATTCCGCAGGACAAAAAAACCTTTGCTTTTGGCGGTTAACAAAATGGATTCTCCAAAAACCCGCGACGTAACGTCTCTGGAATTCCGCAAGCTGGGTATTAACCCTCTGTTTCCAACTTCTTCCCTCTCCGGCCTGGGCCTCGGGGATATGCTTGATTACATTACCGACGAATTAAAAAAGCTCGGTTTGGATAAAAATGTTCGCGAAGAGAATACCGGCATTGCCGTTTCCATTGTCGGCAAACCCAACGTGGGAAAATCCAGCATTTTTAACGCCATCTTAAAAGAAGAGCGCGTAGTGGTTTCCCCCATTGCCGGCACCACCCGCACCGCCATAGACAGCAGCATAAAAATTGACGGGGAAAATTACACTTTTATTGATACGGCGGGGCTGAAGAAAAAAGAATTTCGCCAGGAAAAACCGGATATTTTTAGCGGGTTTCAAACTTTTAAATCCATCCGCCGAAGCGACGTCTGTTTTTTTGTGATTGACGCCAACGAAGAACTGACCAAGCAGGACCAGAGGGTGGCAAGCGAAATATTGAACATGCAAAAAGGCTGCATTATTTTGGCCAACAAATCGGATCTGGTAAAAAATCCCGATCCAATAAAGAAAGGCTTTAAAGCCAAAAAAGCCAAGGCCAAAGGCAAGAGCGATGATGAATACGGTTCCATCCGCGACTACATTAGCCATCACTTTCCCTTTTTGTGGATGTGTCCGCTGTTCTTTATCTCCGCCGTTACCAAAAAAAATTTGGATGAAGCCTTAGCCGCCATTAAACCGATATACGACGCCCGCCACAAACAGATTGACGATCAGGTTCTGTACGAATATCTGCAGAAAAAAATGAAAGAAAATCCTCCCAAGCTTTTGCGCGACCAGAAAACACCAAAAGTCTTTACCTTAAAACAGCTGGAAATTAATCCTCCCAAATTTGAGCTGCTGGTAAACCACCCTGCCGCAATATCCATGCAATTCCGAAAATTCCTGGAAAACGGCATTGTAAAAGACATGGGCTTCTGGGGAACGCCGATTAACTTAAGGATACGGGGCAAAGACAAAGCTTAAAAATATCCAAAATTTATAAACAAAACAAGGGGCACCTTGCACTGCGCAAGGTGCCCCTTGTTTCAACCCAAAGACATTGCTTTGTCAAATATCGGGTTATTTGATAGTATTCAACTATGAAATTAATTGTCGGCTTGGGAAACCCCGGAGAAAAATACAAACATAACAGGCACAACGTCGGCTTTATGGCGCTGGATTTTTTGCTGAGCTTTGACGGCTTTATGACCGCGGCATACAGCCATGAATTTAAATCCGATGTTTTTACTTGGGCCAGAGAAACCGGTGAGAAAGTTCTGTTTGTAAAACCCCTGACATTTATGAACGACTCGGGTCAGGCTTTAAAATTATTTTACAATTTTTACAAACTGAACCTGAGCCAAGACCTTTTGGTGGTTCATGACGAGGTGGATTTGCCCTTTGGGTACATTCGCACCACTGCTTCATCCTCGGCCGCCGGGCACAACGGCATAAAAAGCATAATTGAAAATTTAGGCACGCAAGATTTTAACCGAATCCGCATTGGCGTGGAAACCAGAGCAACAAGACAAGAAATGCCGACCGATGCTTTCGTGCTACAAAATTTTTCCGATGAAGAGTTGGCAAAACTGCACAGCGAAATACTGCCTCTGGTTGAAACCGAAATAAAAAAATTTATTAATGGCTAAATTATTCTCCGCCAGAGGCGGATCTGCCTTTGGCATGATAATTAACCTAATTATTCTAAATAATGACTAAGCCCTAATGTCCAAAATAAATTTAAAATTGGATATTGGGGCTTATTTAGAATAATTAGGTTAATTAGAAATTGGATACTTTCTAACAAACTCATATTTTATATAAAATTCCAAAATAAAAAGACCTTCAAACTTTGAAAGTCTCCGTTTTATATCCACTACCCTACTTGCAAGTGAAAGGCTGCAAACAATCGTTTACAAACCTTTGCTTGGTGCTCCGGCCAGTAATAGGAGGGATGATACCGGCTTTTGCGACTTGCAAATAGGATAGCGGACACAAGTGATAAACAATTTACAATTAACTTTTAACGATTAACTTCTTTGGCTAAATTCAAAATTTTTGAAGATAAATTAAAAACCTCCCTAAAATTTATTTTTGTTTATATATTAGTATACTCTTTTTTAACAGTTTTGTCAAGACTACAAAACCACAATTTAAATATTCCTTTCAAATAAAGCGGTTTTTTATAAAAAACCCTATAATTATTCGCTTAAGCATCCTATCTTTCACTGCCATGCTTTCAAATGAGTCCCTCTATATACATGGGCTTAATTTGCTCCCCCAGTTTGGCCCTGCAAGACTCTCCCAACTTGCCAGGTATTTTGCCAGTTTTGAAGATGCCTATAACTCCGGGGCTTCTGAGTTGGCTTTGGCCGGAATCGACGAAAAAATTGCCAATGAATTTTTGGCATTGAGGAAAAATATCAATCTGCAATACGAAGCGGAAAAACTGGAAGCTGAAAACATTCACCTGCTAACCTTTAAAGATCCGTCCTTCCCGAAACTGCTTTTGGAAATCCCCAAATGCCCGCCGCTTATATACTACAAAGGCAAAATGGATGAAAACGATGAGCTGTGCATAGCCGTTGTCGGCACCAGAATGATTACCAATTACGGAAGAGTGGTAACTCCGCAAATCGTTGAACCTTTGGTTGATGCCGGGGCAATTATTGTTTCCGGCATGGCCTATGGGGTGGATTCAGCCGCCCACGAAATTGCCGTAAAAAATAACCGGCGAACCATTGCGGTACTCGGCGGTGGGCTGGATGAAAAGAGCCTGTACCCAAAACAGCACGCGCTTTTGGCGCAGCAAATTTTGGACACCGGCGGTGCTCTAATAAGCGAATACCCAATTGGCACGCCGAACTTTAAACAAAACTTTGTGGCGCGCAACCGAATTATCTCCGGCCTGTCCGTGGCAACTCTGGTTATTGAATGTGATTTAAAAAGCGGTACATTAATTACGGCCGGGCATGCTTTGGATCAAAACCGCCAGGTTTATGCCGTGCCGGGACCGATTTATTCTCCGCAAAGCCAGGGACCGAATAACTTGATTAAAATGGGCGCAAAGCCCGTAACTTCCGCGGGCGATATTCTGGATGATTTAAATTTAAAAACCCTGCCCGAGCAGCAAACCACCCAAAACTTATTTGGAGACAGTAAAGAAGAATCGGCCCTGTTAAAACTGCTGGCTTTTGAACCAATTGCCGTAAATGAACTCATAAAACAGTCCGCTCTGCCGGCCTCCGCCGTCAGCTCCGCATTGACATTTTTGGAAATGAAAGGCAAAATTAAAAACCTGGGCGGACAGCAGTACGTTTTGGCAAGATAATTTAAAATTTTCAATTTTGTAATTTTTAAACAATGTCAAAATGTATTAATTTTTAAACCTTTGTATACCCTCAATCTAAGTAGAATTTTAAGGTTTGG
>CAIWKW010000004.1 GCA_903913365.1 Candidatus Doudnabacteria bacterium
AATGACAAAATTGACATAAACGGCATTTGCCGTCCCGAATGAAATGAGGGATCCCTCTCCCAATAAATTGGGATCGGGACAATAACTATTAATTTTAAAATAAAGGTTATTGTTTTTGTTCATTTTTGTCAATTATGTCATTTTTATTTAATACTATGAAACACACCAAGCTCATTATGGGCATGCCCATTACCGTTGAAATCAGCCAGGAGCAAGGAGCGCCGGAAGCTTTTGATAAAGTTTTTGATTATTTTGAAAGCGTGGATAGAAAATTCAGTACTTACAAAAAAGACAGCGAGATTAGCAAAATCAACCGGGGAGAAATTCCCTTAAGCCATGCTTCGGCCGAAATGCAAAAAATTTTTCAACTGGCCGAGCAAACCAAGCAACAAACTTCCGGCTACTTTGATATTAAACAACCGGACGGGAAATATGACCCCTCCGGCCTGGTGAAAGGCTGGGCCATACATGAGGCTTCATTGCTTCTGGAAAAATTGGGCTTTAAAAGATTTTTTGTGGAAGCCGGCGGCGACATTCAGGCCTGTTCCAAAAATGACGGCAATATAGAAAAATGGAGCGTTGGAATCCGCAATCCGTTTAACCGGGAAGAAATAGTAAAAGTGGTATATTTGGAAAGCGAAGGGATGGCAACCTCCGGCACATATATAAGAGGCCAGCACATTTACAACCCCCACAAGCCCGGGGAAAAATTTACCGAAATTGTCAGTTTAACGGTTATCGGTCCAAACATATACGAAGCGGACCGCTTCGCCACTGCGGCATTTGCAATGGGAAAAGAAGGAATAAATTTTATTGAAGGCCTGCAGGGCTTTGAAGGTTACTCGATAGACAGCAAAGGAATTGCGACAATGACAGGAGGGCTTGGGAAATACTTAGAAAATTAACCAAATTATTCTAATTATGCTAATTTCTAAATAATGACTAATGCTAAAATATCCAGTGATTAAAAATCAGAATTTAGACATTGGGTATTATTTATAATAATTAGGTTAATTAGATCAATTAGAATAATTTAATTTCGTACCTACGAATCTTAACCAAAGATTTTTTAATATGATTAATTCAATTGACAACTTTCTCAACAAAATTACCATGTACCGCCTGGTGCTGTATTATTTAATTGGCCTTATAGTAGTTGCGGGAATTTTAGGCTTCTTCGGCATACTTCCCTACAGCCCTGTTGCCCTGCTTTTCTCCACATTTGTTTTAATTTTGGTAAGCTGGATTATCAACAGCTTATTTGCCGGCATTTTGAAAGTTCAAACCAACTCCGAATCGGTTTACATTACGGCGCTGATTTTGGTTTTAATTATTACTCCGCCGCAGGCCGGAGCATTTATGGCAGCTTTGCCGTTTTTATTTTGGGCCGCGGTTTGGTCGCAAGCCAGCAAATACATATTCAACATAGGCAACAAGCACCTTTTTAATCCTGCCGCTCTGGCCGTAGTTATTACCTCCTTTGCCATAAACCAATCGGCAACCTGGTGGATTGGCACTCCTGCAATGTTTTTGTTTGTCCTTGTTGGCGGATTGCTCATGATAAGAAAAGTCAGGCGCTTTGATGCCGTTATTGCTTTTACCGCAGCGGCAATTGCCGTAATTTTCGCCTTAAGCGCGAGCAGCGGCAATCCGTTTGCCACAGTTTATAAATCAATAATCTATTCTCCTTTGGTGTTTTTAGCCGCGGTAATGCTCACGGAGCCTTTAACCATGCCTCCCACCAGAGACGGCCGGATTGCTTATGGTATTTTAGTCGGCTGGCTGTTTGCCCCCCAAACACACTTTGGTTCCTTCTATCCTACCCCGGAACTGGCACTAATATTCGGCAACATCTTTACTTATATAATCAGCCCTAAAGGCAGGCACGTACTTAAACTTAAAGAAACAATTGAAGCGGGTGAAGATATTTACGATTTTGTTTTTGAAAGCGATCGTAAGTTCAACTTTACTCCGGGCCAATATATGGAATGGACACTGGGACACGACCCTGCAGACAACCGCGGCAACCGGCGCTACTTTACCATTGCTTCTTCCCCCACCGAGAAGGAAACAATCTTAGGCGTAAAATTTTACGACAAATCCAGCAGCTATAAAAAAGCCTTAATGGCTATGAAGCCGGGCGATGAAATTGTTGCCGGACAATTGGCCGGAGATTTTACAATGCCGAAAGACCCTAAAGAAAAACTGGTCTTTATAGCCGGAGGCATTGGCGTTACCCCGTTCCGCAGCATGCTTAAATATTTGACGGACAAAAACGAACAGAGATCCATTACGCTAATGTATTCCAACAGGACGGCCGAGGAGATAGTTTATCAGGACGTTTTGCACGATGCCTGGAAAAAATTAGGTTTAAAAATTATTTGTACTCTTACCGGCACTCCCCCACAGGGATGGCAAGGATATACCGGCTATATTACCCCCGCTCTCGTGGCCAAAGAAGTGCCGGATTACAAAGAACGCACATTTTATATTTCCGGCTCTCACACTATGGTCACCGGCTTCAAAAAAACTCTTGCCCAAATGGGAGTGCCGCGCACCAAAATAAAAACCGATTTTTTCCCCGGCTTGGCCTAAAAAGGCTCCCGAATCCTAAAATATTACAGCCTTTCCGGCCAAACCAGGCAAGCCGGTATTTTTGATTTGCTGTTGCCTAAGGCAAAAATATTGTCTAGAATATCAGTTGAGAAAGGCTTTTTATGCAACTTGCAAAAAGGTTGGAAAACATTAGCGAAAGCGAAACAATAAAATTGAACACTTTGGCCAAAGAGCTTGAGGGCCAAGGTAAAATAATAATCAATCTCACGGCCGGGGAGCTGGATTTTGCAACCCCGCAAAATTTGCAAAAAGCCGTGGCCAAAAAGCTTTCGGAAAACAAATACACCAACACCTTGGGCCTGCCGCTGCTAAGGCAGCTTATTGCCAAAAAAATTGCAGCCGAAACCGGCTGGAAAATTTCTCCCCAAAATATTGCGGCAACCGCCGGAGCCAAAACCGGATTGTATGCGCTTTTTCAAACATTAATTAATCCAGGAGACGAGGTTATTATTCCCGTCCCCTCCTGGGTAAGCTATGAGCACCAAATAAAATTGGCCGGCGGAAAACCGATTTTTGTTCCTTTAACAAAAAATTTTGACTTGGACACGGCTGCCATAAAAAAGAGGCTTTCCAAAAAAACCAAAGCCATAATTATAAATAGTCCTCACAACCCTACAGGCAAAGTCTTTTCCCGCCCCGCGCTTTTAGCTTTGGACAAACTTATAAAGAAGACCAGCCTGTTTGTTATTAGCGACGAAATTTACAACACGCTTACCTACCGGCCGAAAAAAACAGCCGTGAAATCTTTAGCCGAGGTTATTTCCAAAAAATCCAATCTGATTTTAATTAACGGTTTTTCCAAAAGTGAAGCCATAACCGGCTGGCGTATTGGTTATGTTATTGCCGCGCCGGAAATTATTTCCGGAATGAACAAATTTTTAAGCCACGCCGGCGGCAACCCCGCAGTACCAAGCCAGTGGGCGGCCATTACATCCTTAAAACAAAATAGGCCAAACCTGCAAACTTTAAACATATTAGCCAAACGGCGCAACCTGGTAACTCAAATGTTAAACACCATCCCCAAAATTTCCTTTTACGAACCCGACGGCGCTTTTTATTTCTTTATTAATATAAGACTAATATGCACAAATACGCAAAAGTTTTGCCAGCAGCTGCTCGCTAACCGGCAGGTGGCTCTGGTACCGGGCGAGGCTTTTCACGCTCCGGGATTTATTCGGCTGTCATTTGCCGCTTCGGAAAAAAACTTAACTTTGGGCATAAAACGTTTTAAAGATTTTTCCGCTAATTTTAAAGAATAATTTATGAGAAACTTTCCGGCCACAATGGCCACCCAGCATCCGGACAATGCCGGCGCCCCCTATTGGGAAAAAGACGGCAGCGGTTTTGTCAGCGTGTACAAAGAAATTGACGAGTGTCTTTCGGCTTTGCGCGATTTAAAGGCCGAGGAATTTATGTGGGACTGGGAAGGAAAATTTGCGGATGAGGCCGTTATTGACAAGTTGTTTTCCCAAAACTACGAATTTTTCAAAAATTTCGCTTTGGGCCATCACAAATATTTAACTTTCCGCTTGCCCAATGTTTGGCAGGAAAAAGGCTACAGCCTGATTCGCGCGCTAATGGTTATTTTAACCAGCGAAGATTTTGCCGAGGACTTAAAATTCCACTCCCCTCCTTTGTTTGAAGTTATTTTGCCCATGACCGAAAAAGCCAGCCAACTTATTTATATTCAAAAATCTTTTAAGGAACTGGCGGAATTTAAAAACAAAACTTTTAGCCACCGCAAAAAAACCAACAACAACTACATAGAAATTATCCCGCTTTTGGAAGGCGTGGAAAACCAGATGTCCATTTATGATTTGCTTAAAGATTACTGGAAGCTCCACAAAAAAACTTTCGGCAAAAGTCCCGCCCATTTGCGGCCGTTCTTGGCGCGCAGCGATCCGGCCATGGCTTCGGGACTTTGCGCCACGGTTTTGGCCAACAAAGTATCGCTGTCGCAAATTTACCAATTTGGCAAAAGATACAAAGTGCCTATGCATCCGATTATTGGCGTGGGCAGCTTGCCGTTTAGAGGCGGGCTGAATCCCCTAAGGCTAAAACTATTTATGGAAGAATACAGCGGAGTAAGAACCGTAACTCTGCAATCGGCCTTCCGTTACGATTTCCCCCTGCCCCAGGTAAAAAAAGCCATAAAGTATTTAAATGCCAATCTTTCCAAACAGGACGCAAAAATGATAGATGCGGGCGAAGAAAAAAAGCTAAAAACAATTGTAAAAAAGTTTGCGCGAATTTACCAAGCCACTCTTAAGGGGATATTGCCTGAAGTTAGAAATATTTTTGATTGCGTTCCCAAAAGGCGCGAACGCCGCCAGCACATTGGCTTTTTAAATTATCAAAGGCATATTGGCAAAACCGCTTTGCCCAGGGCCATAAGTTTTACCGCGGCTTTTTACTCCCTGGGCGTTCCGCCGGAACTTTTAGGCACCGGACAAGCCCTGGCCCAGCTTTCCCCAGCCGAGACTTTATTGCTTCATAAATACTACAAACACTTTTTAGATGACATTAAATTTGCCGGAGTTGCCAGATGAAGATATTGGCAAACCCAAACCATCAAGGCATGACAAGCCTAACATCGAAGATTTACATTCGAAATTAGTGAATCTGAATAACGGAAAAGATGCTACTTGTTTGCCAGG
>CAIWKW010000005.1 GCA_903913365.1 Candidatus Doudnabacteria bacterium
CACTACAAATGAAACAAACAAAAATTATTGTTGCCGAAGATGACGTTGCCATGGCTGAAATTGTCAGCCACAAGCTTAATAGCAATGGTTTTAAAGTTAGCCATGCGGAAAACGGCCTTCAGGCAATAAAAATGATAAATGAAGAAGTTCCCGATTTGCTTTTGCTTGACTTAATGATGCCGGAAATGGACGGTTTTCAGGTACTTGAAACCATACGCAAGAGCCCCAACAAAAAAATTTCCGAGTTGCCGGTAATAGTTTTGAGCAATCTTTGGAGCAACCAGGATATTTTGAGGATTCAGTCTTTAAAAGTGGAAGATTATCTGGTAAAAGCCTACTTTACACCGGAAGAAATTTTAGCTAAAATAAAGAAAGTTCTGGAAAGTAAAAAATAATTAAGTTTTAAGCAGGTTGGCAGATATCGCGAAGACTTGTTCGCCACCTTAATTATGCGGTTTACCGCAAAAATATAGAGGCGAATCCGCCAAAGTTTTATGCAAGGCGGGTGTCCCATTTAAGGGGAAATAAGAAATCGTAAATTTGCCAGTCTCTTGAAACACGATAAGGACAATTGTATGGAATCTAAAAAGATCTCCTGCAGGATCGGCGAGGCTGATTTTACGTTTGAAACCGGCAAATTGGCCGGCCAGGCCAGCGGTGCAATTCTTGCCCGCGTTGGCGATACAGTGGTACTTGCCACTACAATAATGAACGACAAGGCCAGAGAGGGTATAGATTTTTTCCCTCTGCTGATGGATTACGAAGAACGCCTCTACGCCGCGGGAAAAATAAAAGGCAGCCGCTGGATAAAGCGCGAAGGCCGCGCCACCGATGACGCCATTTTAAAAGGACGCGTAATTGACAGAACTCTGCGTCCGCTTTTTCCGGACGGCATGCGAAATGACGTTCAAGTGACCGTTATGGTTTTATGTATAGATGGAGTTAACGAGCCGGACATGCTGGCGGTTAATGCCGCTTCCATGGCTTTGGCTATTTCCAATGTTCCGTTTGACGGCCCGGTTGCGGGTGTTCGCGTTGGCAAAATTGCCGGAGCCTATATTATCAATCCTTCCCATGAACAGGAAGCTGAAAGCACCATGGACTTAATTGTCTGCGGTACCGGCGAGCATATAATTATGGTGGAAATGGGCGCTAAATTGGTTACTGAGGAAGAAATTGTGGAAGGCATTAAGTTTGCCCAAACTTATTTGGGACAGTTGGTTGCTTGCCAGCTGGAATTTGCCAAACAGGTCGGCAAAGCAAAGTCGGATCCGATTATTGTAAAGCCTAATGACCAGGTTTTTGCTAAAGTTAAAGAACTTTTAACAGAAGATAAAATTGACGCCGCTATTTACGTAAAGAGCAAAGAACAGCGGGAAATTAATGTTAAAGCTTTGTCCAAAGAAATTGTCTTGTCGGTAAAAGAATCTCTGGGCGAAATTGAAGGCGTGAATATTGAAAAAGATTGCGCCAAGTCCATTGATAAAATTTTAAAGAAGTATCAGCAAAAGCAAATTTTGGATAAAGAACGCCGTGTTGACGGGCGCAGGCTGGACGAAACAAGGCTTATTAGTTGCGAAGTCGGCGTGCTTCCTCGCACCCACGGCAGCGCTTTGTTTACGCGCGGAGAAACTCAGGCTTTAACCGTGGTTACTTTGGGCAGCAAGGGCGACGAGCAAACTTTGGACGGTATGGAAGACCCAACCGAAGGACGCACCAAGCGCTATATCCATCACTACAATATGCCCGGTTACTCTGTTGGCGAAGTGGCTCCTTTAAGAGGCCCGGGCCGCAGAGAAATTGGCCACGGCATGCTTGCCGAACGCGCTGTGGAAGTGGTTTTGCCTCCTCAGGAAACTTTCCCTTACACCATGCGCTTGGTCAGTGAAATTATGTCATCTAATGGCTCTACCTCTATGGCCTCGACTTGCGGAAGCACTTTGGCCTTAATGGATGCCGGCGTACCTATTACCTCAATTATTGGCGGGTGCGCAATGGGCTTGGTTATGGATGAGCAGAATCCCAATAACTTTAAAGTTTTAACCGACATTGCGGGCATAGAAGATTTTAACGGCCATATGGATTTTAAAGTTACCGGTTCGGAAACCGGCGTTACCGCTTTGCAACTCGATATGAAATTAAAAGGTTTGAGCGCGGATATTTTGGCTCAGGCGCTTCAGCAAGCCAAGCCGGCTCGCATACACATCATCAGCAAAATGAAAGAGGCAATTGCCATTCCTCGTCCGGATTTGTCTCCTTACGCTCCGCGCATTACCTCGTTCAAAATCAAGCCCGATAAAATTCGCGAAGTTATTGGAGCAGGCGGTAAAATTATTAACGAAATTATTGCCAACTGCCCGGGTGTTAAAATTGATATTGAAGACGACGGTTTGGTTATGGTTACCTCTACCGATGCCGAAAGTTCAGCTAAGGCCGTAAAGTGGATTCAGGATATAGTTCGCGAAGTGCAGGCCGGAGAAATTTTTGAAGGCAAAGTTACCAGGCTAATGGACTTTGGCGCGTTTGTGGAAGTACTTCCGGGCAAAGAAGGCTTGGTGCATATTTCCCAGCTGGCCAATTACCGCGTTGCCCGAGTGGAAGACGTGGTTAAGGTCGGTGATACCTTAAAAGTTCAGGTTAGCGAAATTGACGACCAGGGAAGAATCAACCTAACCCACAAGCCTTTTGCGGCTGCTGCCACGCCGGAACAGCTTGCTGCCGGTGCATCTGCCGGGAGCTTTGATCGCGGCCCGCGCAAACCGTCTTTTGGCGGACGCAGCGGCGGCCACGGTGGTTCATCCAGGCCACCGAGAAGAAATTACTAGTGATAAATTCTTATGGGACTAATTCCTCATTTACCCGGACGAGAAGGCTCTCCTGATCAGGGGCGTGTCTTCAGTTTGCGAGAGGCCTGTAAAAAAGCTGCCGACGTTCTTAAAAGGGGTGCTATTTCCATGAAATCTTTTATAGATTTATATGGCCAAGAAAATGTTGACAGGGACGAGGCTGCAGTAAGGGACTTTCAGGAAAAATTTAAAAATCAGGATAGCCCTCAGGAAGCGGAGGCTAAAGAGCTTGCCACAATACTCGAAGCGGTTATTCACGAACAAATAAACAAAAACGGCTGGCTTGGTCTTCAGGCTAAAGCAATCCGCACTTCGGATTTTGACGATATAATCAACGGAGTCGACAGCGTTGTAGAGTTTAAAAAACCAGGAATCTCAACCACCCATTTGGCTTTGGGGGTTGACGTAACCTATAAATCAAACCTGAATAAAAAATTCGAAAGAATAAAAAAAGAGATTGATAACGGGGAATTGGCAACGGTAAAATATCTGAAAACTCCGGATTTTCGCGGTGAAAAAAGAAACATTCCGCGGTTGGTTTTGGCGGTGGACGGGCAATCGTGCAATTCTTTGGCCAGGACTTGGTATCAGAACAGTCAAAATGCTCAGGGTTTGAAAAATAATCCAATCCGTCTGCAGATTTTAACGGAAATGATAATGCAGCTGAAAGCTTTTTCCCGGTATGCCGAAAAAAAAGGAATGGGGTTGTTGATGGAAAAATATAATGAGTCGCTCGCCATATTAAAGCCCATTTCTTTGGAAGCGCAAAAGTTAACCGCAAATTATAAGCATGACGTAAGCGACAATTCTTTAAAAGAAATGGAAGAAGAATTGACAGCCCTGTTTGAGTAGCTAAGACATTGCAATTTGTTATAACAAGGACCGCCCCTTTTATATGAGGAGGCGGTTTTTGTTATGCCAATTTTTGTTCTCTAAGGCTAATCAATTACAAGGCAATTTTGATAAAAGGGTGTGTTTGTAAGTGATTTTCTATTGACAAGAATATAAAATTATGATATAGTGCTTAGTTATTAGTTGGAAATTTGATATGTTGGAAGAGCTTTAAGGAGGCTCGTAATATAGATGAAGTCGAACGCTTTTTACGCCCCAGGACAGTTTCTGGCTGGCTCAAAGTCGTTAAGTACGTTGATTCCGCTGGCCGGGGAGAAAAATCCCGAGCCAGTTATCCCTCAGGAAACCGGCAACAGGCCGGCGATCAGGAAAGAAAAGAGCCGGGTCAGGGTGGTCCGGGTTAGTCCTAGCCAGGATCGGCCCAGAATTGTCTATCAGCGGCCGCCGATTACCGTCACGAAACCGGCTATTGCGCCGGCAATGATGGTGTCCCAAGACTCAACTGTTGCTCAGGAATTTGTGCCCTTTCGTTTCTGTGTGAAGACCTCCCGTACGTGCGGGGAGTTCGAATACTACTCGATGAATGGACACAGTTTCGAAGCCGAAATGCGCGATAAGCGCAACTCGCGCAACGGGCTGCCAAACGGCCACCACAACGGCGAGCGTAAGCGCGAGAGCTTCGACCGCCGGATCCGGACCATCCGGGGACTGGCATAGGTATCATCGGAGGGCAACAATCAACCCCGCAACTTCATCGCATCAAAAGGACGCACGGCCACACTGGCTGCCCGTCCTTTTCTTTTGCCTTGCAAAGCCCTTTTTACTTTATACTTTCCACTTTTTACTTTATACTACGTGCATGCCATATTTTGAAATTACAAAATCCGACCCTCAGTCGAAAGCCAGAGTTGGCGTTATTCATACCGCGCACGGCGATATTAACACGCCGGCCTTTTTGCCTATTGGCACAAAGGGTGCCGTTAAGAGTGTCACTACAGAGGAGCTGAAATTTTGGGGCGCGGAAATTGTTTTGGCCAATACCTATCATTTGTGGCAGCGGCCGGGCGATCCGTTAATTTACAAAGCCGGCGGACTGCATAAATTTATGAATTGGAAAGGCCCCATATTTACCGACAGCGGGGGCTTTCAGGTTTTTAGTTTGGCAAAAATGCGCAAAACTATGGAAGCGGGAGTTTTATTTCAGTTTGATTTGGACGGGCGCACGGAAATTTTGAGTCCGGAAAAAAGCATAGATATTCAGGCAAATTTGGGCAGTGACATAGCTTTAATACTTGATGATTTTCCGGGCTATCCTTTTGAATACGACCGCAGCAAGGAATCCATTGCTTTAACCAAACGCTGGGCCGAACGCGCCATAAAAGAATTTCAAAAAATAATAATTGACGGCGATCCAATTAACCCCGGCCAGAAATTGTGGGGGATTGTACAAGGCGCCAGTTTTCCGGATTTGCGCAAACAGTCTGCCGAAGACATGGTGTCTCTGGGCTTTGAAGCGTTTGCCGTTGGCGGGGTGGCCGTGGGTGAACCTCACAGCGAAATGATGAAAGCAGTGGAAGCAGTTATTCCGTATTTGCCGGAAAATTCTCCCAAACATTTGCTCGGAGTAGGAACGCCTTTTGATATTGTCCAAGGCGTTGCTCGAGGATGCGACACGTTTGACTGCGTAATTCCCACGCGAGAAGCTCGGCACGGCAGACTATATATCTCCGCAAAAAATATTCAACTCCCTCTAACCCCCTCTTTAAAGAAAGAGGGGGGATCGCCGCAGTTGTCCGAGGAAGGGCAAGGCAAAACGCCCCCTCTCTTTTCTAAAGAGAGGGACGGGGAGAGTTTTGCCGAAGGTTATTCCACAACTGACATAAAGCTTGATCCTCCTTCGCCAAGGCTTCGGAGGACTGCGCCTGATTCTAAAAGTGAAAGTGATGACAATAATCAAAGTTCTTCTATTGTTGAGGGTTACAGTACAATTGACATCAGGCTTGAAAAGTATAAAGAAGATTTTACTCCGGTGGACAATACTTGCGACTGTTATTTATGTTTAAATCACACCAAAGGTTATCTTCGCCATTTGTTTGCCACGGGAGAGCCTTTGGCTATTCGTTTGGCCACAATGCATAATTTGCGTTTTTATTTGAATTTGATGAAAAAAATCCGTACCGCAATTCAGTACGACTATTTTGGGGATATGGTTAGGGATTTTAAAAATTACACAGATTAGAGTGTCACAAGGGTCACCCTTGCGCTGCGCAAAGGTGACCCTTGTTGATTGAGAGCGCGTTAGCGGCCGGGCGGTTTTTGTTCGCGCAGAATCAAATGGATAACAAGGCATATTACCCCCAAAAGGCCCAGAAAAGGGTGGTGGGGAATATTGGCCCCGTCAATAAAAACATTCGAGGTTAGCAGCAAAATGACGCCTGTTAAGCCCGAAGCCAATTTCAGCGTCTTATACCAGTAAACTTTAAACACATCTCCTCCTGCCGGTGCGGTTTCCCGCGATTGTTTTTCGCGTGGGTTTTTGTTATAATTCCCACATGAAAAATAACGATCAAATGGATAAGATTGTTTCTCTATGCAAGCGCCGTGGATTCGTTTATCCCGGAAGTGAAATTTACGGCGGGCTCGCCAACAGTTATGAGTACGGGCCTGTTGGAGTTGAGTTGAAAAAAAATATTATAGATGCCTGGTGGCAGTATTTTGTTCGCGGCCGCCCGGATATGGTTGGGCTTGATTCATCCATAATTTTACATCCAAAAACCTGGGAAGCCTCCGGACATGTGGCCGGCTTAACCGATGCAATGGTGGAGTGTAAAAATTGCCATACCAGAACGAGAGCCGATCATTTAATTGAAGGCGTGCTGCCCGATATGAAAGTTGAGGGTAAAAGCGAAGCGGACTTGGACTCAATAATCCAGGAACATAAAATTAAATGCCCGACCTGCGGAAAGTTTGATTGGACCCCTGTTCGTAAATTTAATTTATTGTTTGAAACTCATATTGGGATTGTGCCGGAGGCCCAGTCGCTTGTGTATTTGCGCGGAGAAACCGCGCAGGGAATTTTCCTTGCTTTTAAAAATATTTTGGACTCCACGCGCGTTCGTTTGCCGTTTGGCGTTGGCCAAACCGGCAAAAGTTTTCGCAACGAAATAACCAAGGGAAATTTTATTTTTCGGACTTTGGAATTTGAGCAGGCGGAAATTGAATATTTTTTTGACCCCGAAACAACCAACTGGGAAGAACTGTTTGAATCTTGGAAAAAGGACATGTGGAAATTTGTCACCGAACAGCTTGGAGTTAAGCCGGAACATTTGCGCTGGCGGGCTCATGACGATGCGGAGCGCTCTTTTTACAGCAAGCGCACGGAAGATATGGAATATAATTTTCCTTTTGGTTTTAAAGAACTTTGGGGACTGGCTTACCGGACCGATTACGATTTAACACAGCACATGAAATTTTCCGGAGTGGATTTAAATTATACCGATCCATATACGAACAAAAAGTTTATTCCCCACGTAATTGAACCGGCGGTCGGAATAAACAGACTTATGGCCATGGTAATGCTTGATGCTTATCGTGAAGAAGATGACCGTGTATATTTAGCTTTGCCTCCAAAATTAGCTCCATATAAAGTTGCGGTTTTCCCTTTGCTTGGCAACAAACCGTTGCTGACCGAAAAGGCCAAAGAAATTTACAACGAACTGAAAAAATATTTTACCGTGGCCTGGGACGACCGCGGAAATGTTGGCAAGCGCTATTACAGCCAGGATGAAATAGGCACCCCGTTTTGCATAACCGTGGATTTTGACACTATTGAAAAAGACGGCTGTGTTACCGTGCGCGACCGCGATACCAAAGAACAGCCGAGAATAAAAATTGAGGAACTAAAGTCTTATCTTAATCAGAAAATTATATAATTCAATATGGCAAACGGAGAAATAACTTCATCGGATTTTTATGCTAGACAGAGGCAGCAAGAGCTTGCTGATCGGACCCAAAAGGCTCTTCCTGAGCAGTATGGGAAATTGCAAAATTTTTTAAAGCAACATCCAAACTATAAAGAATATAAAGACGCAACATTAGTAGATAGAATTGAAGGCCTATCGGTTAATTTAATGTCCGTGGTTAGTTCTAAGGTAGTTGATCTTTTAAAGTATTGGGAAGAGGAATTTGAGCAAATAAAAAAGAATACAGAAAATTACGAAAAAAATAATTTGGTAAAATGAATTTGTTTAGGCTTAAAAACTTGCAAGCTCAAATTAAAAGCCCCGTCTTAATCAAGAAAAAAGAAAATCTTATTTACTTGACCGGACGGTCTTTTTTGAATGGGTATTTGTTGGTAAAACCGATTAACACAGATAAGAAACAGATGAACACAGATGTGGTTTTTTT
Source organism: Candidatus Doudnabacteria bacterium (assembly GCA_903913365.1). Lineage (GTDB taxonomy): Bacteria > Patescibacteriota > Doudnabacteria > UBA920 > UBA920 > PALSA-1336. Next base: position 8,106 of record CAIWKW010000005.1, read on the forward strand.
GGGTGACGGGCTGGAAAAAATTGACGGAGTACGTTCCGATTTTTTAAAAAATGTGGGGAAGTATATTTCAAAAAAAGAAATTTTGGAAGTGTTTGGGGAATTTACTTATGCGGAAGTAAAATATATTAAATTTAAAAATCCGGGTTTAAAAATAAAGATAAGCATAAAACATGATCCGGTAGATTTTCAGCGCCAAATAAAAAGCGCGGATGAAATTTCAAAAGTCAGAAAGTCGATGCAAATTGTAGAGAAAGTGTTCGGCCTGGTGAAGAGGGAGATTATAAAGCTCGGTATGACGGAAATACGCTTGGCTCAGTTTATCCAGAAATCAGGATTGAAATTTGGCGCAGAAGATGTCTCTTTTCCGGCAATTGTGGCCAGCGGAGCCAATGCGGCAGTTCCGCATCACGTGCCTTCGGCTAAGTTGTTAAAACAGGGCGAGTCAATTATTTTAGATTTTGGCTTTAAATATCAAAATTATTGCAGTGATTTTACCCGCACGGTATTTATAAAAACTGTTCCAAAACGGCTTGAAATAGCTTATAATCAGGTAGAGAGGGCATACAATGAAAGTATGAATTATATTTCGAAGCGTAGTTTGCCGATTTATCGGCCTTCCAAAAGCCTGATAAATCAGGCAACTACAAATTACAGGATTTTGGCCGGTGATGTTTATCAAAAAGCTGTGGATGTGCTTGCCGAAAAACATCTTGAAAAATATTTCATTCACTCACTTGGCCACGGTACAGGTCTGGAAATTCACGAACTGCCCAATCTTTCGCCAAAATCCAAAGATATTTTGCAGAATGGAATGGTTTTCAGCATTGAGCCGGGAGTATATATTCCCAAACTTGGCGGGGTAAGAATAGAAGATTTGGCATATTTGGAAAAAGGGGAGTGCAAGAAGTTTATAAATGTCCCTATAGATTTAAAAAGTAACATACTTTAATTAAAAAAATGTCAAAAACGACGAAAATGAGCAAAAATAGGGGTTCGTTATTTATGTCAATTTTGTCAATTTTTTAATTTTTGTCATTTAAATTATGAAATATTCCAAAAAAGTTTTACCAAACGGATTAACTATTATAGAGGCCCCTTCCTCGGATGCGGAAAGCGTGGTGGTGGATTTTTTTGTTAAGACCGGCAGCCGGAGCGAAACGGAAAAAGAAAACGGCATTTCCCATTTTTTGGAACACTTTTTGTTTAAAGGCACCAAAAAATATCCTTCTGCCTTGGCGATTTCCTCACTCATAGATTCTATAGGCGGGGAAATGAATGCCAATACGGGCAAAGAGCACACCCAGTTTTACATAAAAGCGGCCAGCAAATATTTGCCGCTGATTTTTGAAGTTTTAACGGACATGATTCAAAATCCTCTACTGGATCCGGTGGAACTGGAAAAAGAAAAAGGCGTTATCGTTGAAGAAATAAATATGTATAAAGACACGCCCATGTACGAGGTGGACAATATTCTTGAACAGGAAATGTGGCCAAAAGAGGCGCTCGGCCGGGATATTGCGGGCGAAAAAAATACCGTTACAAAGTTTACCAAAGAAATGTTTATGGATTATATTGGCCGGCATTACCAAACCCCAAATATGATTTTGGGAATTTCCGGAAAATATGACCAAAAGAAATTGGACCGGCTTATTAACACTTACTGGAGCAAGTATCCAAAGCATAAATTCTTTGGCTGGGAAAAGGTTAAAGTTAAACAGGCATCCTCAAGATTAAAAGTCCAGTTTAAAGAAACCGAGCAGGCTCATTTGTCTTTGGGCTTTAAAGGCTTTGCCTACGGCGATAAAAGAAATGCCGCGCAAAGCGTACTGGCTGCGGTACTCGGCGGGGGAATGTCCAGCCGGCTGTTTACCGAGGTTAGGGAAAAAAGAGGCCTTTGTTATTATGTTCGCTCAAGTCCGTCCAATTATCAGGACACGGGCGTGTTTACCGTGGGCAGCGGAGTGCAGGTTAGTAAAATAGAAGAAGCCATAAAAGTAATTTTGCTGGAACTGAAAAAAATTAAAACCGAACCGGTTGGCGCGGAAGAACTGAATAAAGCCAAGGAATATATAAAAGGAAAAACCATTTTGGCTTTGGAAGACAACCAGGTGCGCCTGGACTGGCTGCTGGAGCGGGCCGCCTATTACAAAGACATTATTATTCCGTCCGAAGCCTTTAAAAAAATTGATGCGGTTACTGCAAACGACATTAAAAAAGTGGCGCAGGATTTGTTTCAAAATAAGAATGTAACTTTGGCAATAATCGGTCCTTACAAAAATGAAATGAAATATAAAAATATTTTAAAATTAATAAAGTAATATATGGGTGAATATGGTTCAGGACCGGCTTTGGAAGATATCAATGTAGATGAAGCGAAAAAAACCTTTACGTCTGAGGAGTTTTTAGCTCACCAAACACAAAATAATCCTAATTTTAACCCTAAGGAGTTTGAGTTCCATCAAGCTCGTTTTGCCAGAAAAGCAGAAGCTTATGAAGAGAAAAACGCAGGTAAATCTCATCCAAAAATGTCTGCGGTAGATTTTGCCCACGAAGAGGCTCTTAGAGATAATGCCGAATACGAATTAAGGCGAAGCGTGGAATATAAAGAATGGGAGCAAAAGCTAAAAATCGTAATAGAAAATTTAATAAAAAAACGCGACGACCCGGAGGGTGAGGGTAAAAATATAAGGCCTCTGCTTTTGATAATGGGCGGGGGTGTAAAAGGTGTGTACGGCGCGGGTCAAGTTATTGCATTGGGTAGGATGGGTTTTAGGGAAGTTTTTGATAACATTGTTGGTATTTCATCCGGCGCTTCGGATGCGGCGTATTTTTTATCTGCTAAAGAAGGCGATGATACTCAAACTTTAAGTGGAACAACTATTTATAATGAAAATTTGGCAACCAATAATTTTTTTAACCCAAAAAAATTATTACACGTGTTTTTTCCAAATGCACTAAAGAGGGGCAAAGAAAAATACGATCCGCCAATGGATGTGGGCTACGCAGTTGATATTATAAAAAATGATCCGGTTAAAGCTTTGGATACAGAAGAAATTATGAGAAAAAAACCCGGATTTTGGGTTCAAACAACCGATCCGAATACCTTAGAGTCAAGATTAATTAATGCTAAAGGAACCAAAGAGGGTATTGTTAACGCCTTGCATGCTTCCATGGCCGTTCCTTTTGTGTACCGAAAAGAAATTACAGTCACTGACGAAGAACACGGTGAGACTTTAAATATTGATGGAGCTTTTAAACCGTTTCCTATAAAAGAGGTGGTGGCTAAATTTAATCCAACAGATGTTCTTATTTTGCCACAAATGAGATTTGAAAAAACCGACATTCCTTATTTAATGAAACTTAAAGAACATTTTTGGCTTGGTGTGATGAAGTCCATACCAAAACTTGGTTCTTCAGCAGCAATTCAAAAATGGTTTATGATTGATGCGGAAAATAAGAAAACTTTGGAGGAATTAAAGGCGATGCATGTAAATGTGGCTGTAGCGTTTGCTCCTGACGCAGGACTCGGGCCTGTTACAGGCGATCCGGATGAGGTTAAACTAGGTGCATGGCAGGCCGCAACCGATTTATTTAAGAAATTTGGGCATCCTGAAATGGCAAAAGATCTGACATTAAAATAGGCTGCCATGTTTGCGTCACAAAGGTAGTATATAATGTGTAAAAAGCCGCAAATATTAAATTATTATAATTATTTTGCCGTTTTCTTGATTTGCAAACAAGTTAGTTAAATAGCCTTACAGATTGAGGGTGCACATTTTTTATCCTATTTAAAAATATATTATGTTTAATCCCAACGACGACCCGGCTATGGAAGAAGAGCTGGAAAAAGAGGCGGAAAAGAAAATTCAAAAACAAAGTCAGGCAGTTAATCCTGCTCCCGAACCGGAGCAGGAGCAGGCAAATGAAGCGGAATTGGCGGAACTGGAAAAAGCCAACTTTGAGGAGCACGAGAAATGGCTAAAGAATTTAAAAGAGGTTGTTAATGCCATGAAGCGCAAAAAGGACGCTCTTTCCGAAGTGGTGCAAGCCATGAAGGTTAAGAAGAACGGACAGCCGGAAACGGAAAACGTCCGTCTTTTGGTTTTGGTTTTAGGCGGCGGTATGCAAGGGTCATACGGCGCGGGGCAGATGTGTGCTTTGCAGGAAATGGGTTATGCCTCGGCCCATATAAACGATCAGGATACATTTTTGGGAATATCGGCCGGCGCCGGCACCTGCGCGTTTGGACTTGCGGGGAGAAAACAAACTTTGCTGGGTACATCTTATTTCTATACTATTTGCACCACTAAGGAATATTTAAGTTTTATGCGGTTGCATAATGTTATGGATATTTCCGTGGTTGCCCGGGCCTTCAGAACCCAGCCGACAAAATTGGACACGGAGGCAATAAAAAATAATCCGGCTCAATTTTATGTACAGGCTTTTAATGAAGTTAATCAAATTCCGGAGTTTATTAACGCCAAAAATCCGGCTTTGGATATGATTGACGCGGTAACTGCTTCCATGTCTGTGCCGGTTGTGTATAATAAAAATGTAACTATCAACGGAACCAAATACAGCGACGGTGCGTTTGACGACCCATTGCCTTTGTCGCGCGCTATAGAAAAATTTAAGCCAAGTCACGTGCTGGTTCTGCCGAATATTCCATTTAACAAAATACCGCTGGGAGAACCCTCAAAATTTCAAAAGAAATTGGTGGAAGCCATTCCGCACCACGGCTCGCTTGGGTTTTTTAGGAAAGTTTTGATGAACCGCCAGGCTTTAAGAAAATCTTTGGACGAAGTCGCGGAAAAACATAATGTGAAAATTGGCGTGGCGTGGCCGCCTGATGGTGACCTGGGTATGTTTACTCAAGACGGAGAAAAGATTAGGCATGCCATAAAGAACTCGGCGAAAGAACTGTTTAAACTATTTGAAGAACCAGAAACCAATTTGAAATTGTTTGAAGAAAATTATCCAGGTGAGGCGGCTTGGCAAAAAAAGTTTAGAGCTTAAAAATTAAGTATTACTATGGTTTTAAAATTATCCGATTCGGAAGACGAACTATTGCAGTGCTGCGACGAAAACGGCAACCCAACAGTTGGACATTTGAGGGCAGGTGTCCATAAAGATCCCGTTGCAATTTGGCATATTACTACGGCTATATTCGTTGTCAGTCCCGAAGGAATGGTCTTATGTTCCAAGCGCGCCGAAAATTTAAGCCAAAGTCCCGGACGGTGGCAAATGGCGTTTGGCGGACATGTTAAATATGGACAAACTCCTTTGACTTGCGCCATTGAAGAGCTTGAGGAAGAAATTGGTTTAAAAACACCCCCGGAAGATTTATATTTTTTGGATACATTAAAAAATCCAAACAAAAAACATTTTGTCTGGATGTATGCATTGCTGTTTAACGGAAAAAAATCGGATTTAAAATTTAATGACGGCGAAATAGTTAGCGCTCAGTGGCGGGATAAACTGGAAGCTTTGCAGGAAGGGCAAAAAAATCCCAAAAATTGGGCTTCGCTTTGTTATTTGGACATTCAGGATAAAATAACCCAATGGTTAAAAACGAAATAAATCGTAAACTTATAAAAGCATGACAGAAAGACAAGAATATTTAGATAAGCTGCCAAAAAAACGAATGGGATCCGGTGTCTTACTCTTTAATGATAAGAACGAGTTGCTGATTGTAAAACCCACGTATCGGGAAGGATGGATAATTCCCGGTGGTACTGTTGAAAAGAACGAATCTCCCAGGGCCGCTTGTATAAGGGAAGCCAAAGAAGAAGTAGGATTGGATATAAAAGACGTTAAATTTATTTGCTTGGATTATAGAATAAATGACGAAGGGGAAAATCTGCAGTTTTTGTTTTATGGGGGAATTGTGGCAGAAAATCAGATTGGGGATATTAAATTGCAGGAATCGGAATTGAGCGATTTTAAGTTTGTTGGGTTAGGTAATATGGAAAAATATTTAATTCCCAGCTTGGCCAAAAGGATTTTTAAATGCATTGATGCCATAAAAAATAATAAACCAATTTATTTGGAGAATGAAGAATATGTTTAAAATTGGCTGCCATGTTTCCGCTGCCGGAGGAGTATTTAACGCACCGAAAAATGCCGCGGATTTGGGGTGCGAAACTTTTCAAATATTTACCCGTCCTCCTATGGGCGGCAAGGCACCGGAGCTGACTTCTGATATTGTTGCTCAATTTAAAACCGAGATGGAGAAGTATTTTCCGTCAACTCCAACCACCCCGTCCCGCTCCGCGGGACACCCCTCCTTAACAGGAGGGGAGGCTCCCGCCGTCGCTTCCGGCTTCACTAAAGTTTCGCCTCAGAAGAAAGCTATGGCGGGCAAGCCGCAGTCATCCTTGGGCTATCAGCGGAGCTCTCTCCCTGACAAGGGGGAGGGGGTTGGAGGCATCTTTGTTGTGCATTGCCCATATTTTGTAAATTTTGGTTCCAAGGAGCCAAGAATTTATCACGGCTCCATATCTGTTGTGGGTGGCGAACTTATGCGGGCAAATATGCTCGGAGCCAAATACGTTATGACTCATTTGG
>CAIWKW010000006.1 GCA_903913365.1 Candidatus Doudnabacteria bacterium
TGATTACTTTAGGAAAATTCTGCTAAAATTTTAGATACTAATAATGAAAGATACCAATATACTAATGGGTACTAATGAAACCTGCCTGCCGGTAGGCAGGTATCGCGCATTAGTAAACTGCGTATTAATAAACTATGAACCAGGAAAATATAAGAAATTTTTGCATTATTGCCCATATTGACCACGGGAAATCTACCCTGGCCGACAGGCTCTTGGAAGTGACTCATACCGTAGAACAGCGCGACATGAAAGCCCAACTGCTGGACCAGATGGATCTTGAGCGTGAACGCGGCATTACCATAAAGCTCCAGCCGGTTAGAATGCAATATCATTTGCCTGATGTAGGGACGGCCATTGGCCGTCCGCAATCTGAAAACGGACGGCCAATGGCCGTCCCTACAAACTACATTTTAAACTTAATTGACACGCCAGGGCATGTGGATTTTTCCTATGAAGTTTCCCGTTCTTTGGCTTGCTGCGAAGGCGCAATTTTGGTGGTGGATTCCACCCAGGGAATTGAAGCCCAAACTTTGGCCAATGTCTATTTGGCGCTGGAACACGATTTGGTTTTAATTCCGGTAATCAATAAAATAGATTTGCCGAATTCCGACCGGCAAAAAACCGCGGAGGAACTTAAGGCCGCGTTTGGCTTTACGGACAACGAAATTTTATACGCATCGGGCAAAACCGGGGAAGGCGTGGAAGATATACTTAAGGCCGTTGTGGAAAGAGTTCCTGCGCCAAAGGGCGACGAGGCCAAGCCTTTTACCGGACTAATTTTTGATTCACTTTACGACATTCACCGCGGCGTGGTTATTTTTGTACGCGCCATGGACGGCAGTTTAAAAAATCGCGAAAAACTTTATATGATTGGCAGCGACAGTACTGCGGAAAGTTTGGAGATTGGTTACTTCCATCCCAAAATGGAAAAGTGCGAGGAAATTAAAACCGGTGAAGTCGGCTACATTGTTACGGGGCTGCGCGATGTAAGCAAAGCGCGCGTGGGTGATACGGTTACATTGTTTGACCGTAAAAAAGACGTTAAGCAGGTGCCGGGATATAAACACGTTAAGCCAATGGTTTATGCCACCATTTTTCCCGTGTCCGGCGATGACTATCCGATTTTGCGCGACGGCATGGACAAGCTTAAGCTAAGCGATGCGGCTTTGGAATTTGAGCCCATTAACATTCCTTCCATTGGTTTTGGTTTCCGCACCGGCTTTTTAGGCCTGCTCCACATGGACATTGTGCAGGAGCGTCTTACGCGCGAGTATAATTTGGATTTGGTGTTAACAGCTCCGTCAGTCGCGTACCACATTACCACAACCGCGGGCAAAGATATGTTTGTCCATAACCCGGCTGAGTTTCCGGACCCGGGCACCATAAAACAAATTTTTGAACCGTGGATGAAAGTGGAAATTTTAACGCCCCAGGAATACATTGGCCCGATTATGGAAATTGCCACTCAGCGCCGGGGCATTAGTAAAAATATTAATTACATTGGCAACACCCGCGTGGATATGCATTTTGAAATGCCGCTTTCAAACATCATCTTAGATTTTTATGACAAATTAAAATCCGTGTCTTCAGGCTATGCTTCCATGAATTATGAATTTATAGAAGAGCGGGTAGGGGATTTGGTCAAAGTGGATATATTGGTGGCAGGTGAGCCTGTGCCTGCGCTTTCGGCAATTATGCACAGAAGCGTGGCCGCAGTAGACGGCAAAAGCCTTGTAGAACGCTTAAAACAGCTCATTCCCAGGCACCAATTTGAAGTTGCCATTCAAGCCACCATTGGCGGCAAAGTCATAGCCAGAGAGACAATTTCCGCCCTGCGCAAAGACGTTACCGGCTACCTCTACGGAGGCGACGTAACCCGCAAAATGAAGCTCCTCAACAAGCAAAAGCGAGGTAAAAAACGCATGAAGCAAATCGGCCGTGTCCAAATCCCGCAGGAAGCGTTTTTGGCAGTATTAAAAAAATAATTATGATAAAAGCGATTATTTTTGATATTGACGGTGTGCTGGTAGACTCATTTGAGGCAAATCATCAATTTATAAAAGATATAACCAAGTCTTTAAAATTAAAGCAAATTAATAAACTGCAATACAAAAAACATTTTGCTTTATCTTTTAGAGAGTTGATCAAACTTACCAATAATATTTCAAACACTAAGCAAGTTGATAAAATGGTGGAAGCGGCTGTTAAAAGAATTACTTACCCAAACCATCTTTTAAAAGCATACGCGGATTGTCAAAAAACTTTAAAATTATTGGGAAAAAAATATAAGCTTGGCCTTGTAACCGGAAGGCAGTTCAGTGGATTACAGCTTTACTTTAAGCAGGCTAATAATCAAAATTTATTTAAAACTGCTGTAACTTTAAACGACGTCAAAAACCACAAACCTCATCCGGAGTCTTTACTTCTGGCAGCAAAACGTTTAAAAGTAAAGCCTGAGCAGGCAGTCTATGTTGGGGATGCAGAGAGCGATATGTTGGCAGCTAAAGCTGCCGGCATGAAATCAATAATATTTAACAACAAATCGATTAAAGGTGCGGACGCGAGCATTTCCCATTTTAAAGAGTTAATACCAGTTATAAATAAAATAGAAAATTGAAAAAGGTAGCACGCTTTTTTTATTGGTTGAAGCAGTTAACGCGCCTTAAAAGCAGTGATAATATCTTTAATTACGTTTGTAACAAAAGCCTTAAATACACGTCTTAATTAATAAGCACTTAATGTAAACAGAGTATATGCGCATCAATTGTATACAAATTAATACAGTATACGGAGCGGGTAGTCAGCCTGTTTTTGGCATGGCTAATACCCAGCTTTTACTATGGTGCCGCGACCTTTGTTTGTGTAGAAACTTATTTTAGTTTTTTAACGTTTTCAAAAGCCGCGGCATTCAGCCGCGGCTTTTTAGCATCCAAGATCGGATGCAGAATTTCCGGAAAAGAAAGGATACCGCATGGCAGACACAGCAGAAAAACAAAGAGGAGGAAAAGATATGATAGCCAAACTGTGGCGATTACTGAAGCCGTTCCACAAAACTTTCGGCTGGTACGCCGGTCTAATTTTGGTTTACGAATTACTGCAGATTGTGGAAGGCTACGTTTTGAGCGGGACTATCCGGTTATACAATTTGCGCGCCCCAATAATTTTGTGGGCGGCATTCGTTATCGGATTACTCATTTACGACGAGCTTTTTATGCGGCTAGACAACCAAATGGACTGGTTTATTATTTCTCGCCACATCTACCCCATAGCCCAGTACCTAAAAACCAGCGCGCTGGGAAAATTTTTAGGCATGGATATGGCCTGGCACCAGGAACACAACTCCGGAACACTGGTGGGAAAAGTTAACGGCGGCGTGGAAAAAGTTCAAAATATTTTGGAGGGCGCTTCTTGGGAGGCTTACCCGGCCATTACCCAAGCCCTGCTTAGCTTAATCGCGCTGCTGATTTTTACTCCGCTAACCGCTTTGGCCGCAACAGTTACATTAACTTTGTTTTTGTGGCTAAGCTCCAAAGCGGTGCGGGCCCGCCAGCCGCTTCGCGAAGAGCGGTTTGATTTGTATGAACAGGAGTGGCACAAGAGTTTGGAAAATGTACAGTTTGTGGAAACTTCCATCATGTTCGGGCAACAGCAAAGACAAATGGATGAATACAAACAAATGCACAAAAATATTTCCGAACTGGGATTGCGCGAAGCGCGAATGGGAATTTTCCATTACAACCGCTGGCGCATTCGGCTTATTACCTGGACCCGCAGAGCCATACTGGTTATGTGGGCGGTACAGTTAACCAGCGGACGAATGGATTTGGCAACTTTGGTTTATGCCAGCGTGCTCACGGAAAAACTGTTCAGCACTTTCTGGCGCATGGCCAGGCTTATGGACCGCGCAGCGGAATCGGCCGAAGGAGCCCAGCGCTTATCGGGACTTATGGATGAAAAGTCCGACATGGTGGAAAGCTCGCAAGGACAAATTGCAACCTCCGATAAAACCGTGGGAATTGAATTGCAAAATGTTACATTCAACTACCCAGGAAGCACCGGAGGGCTGGAAAATGTCAGCTTAAGCATTAGCCCGGGTGAAATGGTTGCGTTAGTTGGCCAATCCGGCTCCGGAAAAACCACTCTGCGCAAACTAATCACCCGCATCTACGATGTGCAGCAAGGCCAAATTCTTGTTAACGGCACAGACATCCGCACTTGGCCATTAAGCCAGCTAAGGAACTTGTTCGCCTATGTGCCGCAGGGTGATGATGTGCATATTTTTAACGACACCATCATAAACAACATCCGCTTTAGCAAACCAAGCGCGACCAATGCTCAGGTGGAAAAGGCGGCTCGTTTGGCCGGCATCCATAACACCATTATGGATAACTTGCCAAAAGCTTACGAGACTATGGTCGGTGAGCGCGGCATAAAACTTTCCGGCGGACAAAAACAGCGCATTGCGCTGGCCAGAGCATTTTTGGCCGATCGTCCTGTTTTGATACTTGACGAAGCCACCAGCGCAGTTGACGCAATTACCGAGCGGGAAATCCAGGAGCAATTAAAAATCGCCCTAAAAGGGCGAACCGCCATAGTTATTGCGCATCGCCTGTCCACAATTTGGGGAATTGCGGATAAAATTGTTGTTTTGGACAAAGGCCAAAAAGTTGAGGAGGGGAGTCACAAGCAACTTTTAAACAACAAGCGCCTTTACGCCAGAATGGTAGAACTGCAAACCTAAATTTTAGCGCCCGACTTGCTTTCGCAATAACCGGGCGCTATTTTTTATGATAAATATTTGAGGCTTTAGCTAAATAATCAGCCCACAATAATTTTGGTTACAGTTATGCTCGGCCGAGCGTTAGTGTAACAAAACACATCTAAAATATTTGATTGTATGAAATTAAAAAAGCGCCGCGGAGAATTTTTAGGTCTCTTTGGCGCTTTTGTGTTGTTGAGTGGAGGTTTATCGATGACGCTCGGCCTAGATGATCGGCAAATACCTTGAGAGGTAATGTGACGCCAGGCTGCAAACAATGCTGAACATCCCAAAGCCATACACTAAGTAGCTTCCCATACATACTCCGAACCCAAGCCATGTGCCTTCTTTGGTCTTAGGCAACAGCGCTGATGTTGTCTTTAATGCCAGCCAGACAGCCGCGCCGCAGCAGAGAGCCCAAACAACCAGCGCGACAGCAAGTTTCACTTCTACGTTCATGGTTTTCTCCTTTTCTCCAAGTTCTCAAAGTTACCTATCAGCGATTGCAGAAATTGCCGAGTAGCAGCCTGCCTAAGAACGCGATCAATGCTGCCATCACGTATGCGATAGCAAAGAAATACGCAAAGCTGAAACCCGAGTACACCAGGAATTCAAACTTCGGGCTGTTGTATAAAAAACTAGCCCAAGCCGTCGTTTTCTTGCCCAAAAACAAAGCCGCCGTAAAGCATAAAAAATACAGCAACACGCCAATAAGAAGCACCAGAAAATCCATTATACTTCCTCCTTTCCCCAAAATTCTATTTGCAGCTTAGAATAGCGCAAATTTTATAAATCGTCAAGAAATTTGGATATTTTACGTCATATAAGATGCTTTAATTAAGAGTGAATTTACAGTTATGCTCGGCCGAGCGTTAGTGTAAATGAGCAAGAATCGGCAGATGGCCGATAGTTTGTTATAATATAATTGTTCCAAATTAATTAAAAAGGAGACTCAATTTATGGGCAAAGTTGTACATTTTGAAATACCCGCTGACGATGTTAAAAGGGCAAGCGAATTTTATAAAAAAGTTTTTGATTGGGAAATGACCGCTGTGCCGGAAATGGATTACACCATGGTAACATCCGGGCCAAAAACCGATCAGGATGTTAAGTGGCCGTTTATTAACGGTGGAATGATGAAGCGTACGGCCGGCATATCTTCTCCGGTTGTGGTTATGGATGTAAAAGATCTTAATGCCACGCTAAAACTTTTGGAAGAAAACGGCGGGAAAATAATAAAAGGGAGTCAATCGGTTGGGGATATGGGTTTTATAGCTTACGTAACCGACAGCGAAAATAATGTTGTGGGCGTTTGGCAAAACGCGAAATAAAGGTTCTCTCCATGTAGCCAATAAATATAGTCAGTCCGACTATATAAAAAAATATAAGGGCAGCCGCGATTGGCTGTCCTTATTAGTTGAAAGATTTAGCCGCATAAAAGAGTTTTGCGGTCTCTAGAGGAGTGCTTCTTCCGTAAGTTCCAGCCATCATTATACCTGGAAGCGGCTTTGACCAGTCCCCAAGCGAATGACTGATCCGAGGCCTCAAAAAACCCCCTCGGATACAGGCAGAGCTCTTTGGAAGGTTTTCCTTGCAGTTTTTCAACGTGGGAAAAGAAGGCCACATTGGAACCTGCCGGCATTGCTCCGTCGTACTTCGCCAAATTGATATCTTGCCATTTGGGTCTCATGCCAACCCAGTGCCCGTATTTCTCCCTATATGCGGACAGCCATTCAAAATCCAGCTCAGCTACGGGGGAGTCGGCCCGGACCTTCAGCTTTTTAACAACGCCGCACACCGTTGTACCGCTGAAATGGTTGATCCCGTAAAACTCCCATCCGGCAAAATTCCTCAACTCAGCCAGTCTTTCCGGGGTAAAATAGCTTTCCGGCTTTATACCAAAAATAACAACCCCATCTTCTTGCTGCATTAATACCTCCTACAGAGCTCTAAAATAGCACGCTTCCCCTTATTTTACAAGGGTTAGTTCGCAGTTTTGCCAAAATCCGGCTTTGGATCTGCTATAATTAAATCATCAAAAAGAATTAAAGTGTGTTAAAATACAGTATGTTCAAAAATAGAAAGCGCCTAAACAAAATTATGGCAGTAGTAATGATGATTGTGGTCTTTAGCATGGTTGTTGCCCTCTTTGGCGGCTCCTTGCTGTCCACAAACCGCTAAATGCCAAAGCCTAATCAAATTAACGGATAGTATGTTTAAATTTGATTTATACGAAAACGAAAAAGTAATCAACATATATCGCCAAACAGAGGCGGTGCTATTTGAACCGGTTTTGGTTTTATTTGTATTAATTTACGTGCCGTGGTTTTTTTTGCTTAAATATGATATGGCCGCCACGTATCTTAATTGGCTAATTTTTTGGACAGTTTTGGTTTTCTTGTACGGCTTAAACAAATACCTGCTTTGGCTAATTAACGTGTATATTGTCACCACAAAGAGAATCGTTAACATAAATTATAAAACTCTACTTAATAAAACCGTACTGGAAAGTCCGCTTGAAAGAATTTTGAATGTCAGCTTTTCGGTAAAAGGGTTTTGGCAGCTGTTATTTCAATTTGGCTCGGTGGAAGTTCAGGCCATTGGCCTTTCAGAACCTATTGTGATAAAAAATGTCCCGCAACCTTCAAAGATTAAAGATTTCTTATGGCAGGTTCATACTTCACGCTCAAATCCTGGGTTATTAAATAACACAGTAACTATAAAAAATGTCCGATGATTTCAAAAAAGACA
>CAIWKW010000007.1 GCA_903913365.1 Candidatus Doudnabacteria bacterium
ACCGAAATTTACGATTACATGCGTCTACTTTGGGCGCGCATTGGTATTCCTCATTGTCCTGTTTGCGGAAAAAGAATTCAGGGGCAAACCATCCACGCCATGGTGGAGCAAATACTGACTTTTAAGCCGGCAACTAAAATTATTATTTTGGCGCCTTTTATTAAAGATCAAAAAGGCGAGCACAGGGTAATTTTTGAGCAGATTAAAAAAGCCGGGTTTGCCCGGGTGCGCGTGGACAACACGGTAATGGATTTAAATGAAGCGCAGAATCTAAATTTGGATAAGCAAAAAAAGCACAGCATAGACGTGGTGGTGGACCGCTTAACCGTAAGCGTGGAAGACAAGGGAAGGCTTTCCGAAAGTTTGGAAAAGGCTTTAAATTTGGGCGAAGGCATGGCGAAAGTGATGAAGATAGACACGGATGGAAAAACGGAGAAACACGGATTGGACATTTTGTTTTCCCAAAATTTCGCTTGTCCTGACGGACACATTCAACTGGCCGAGCTTGACCCGCGCGATTTTTCTTTTAACAGCCCGCACGGCGCCTGCCCGGAGTGTAAAGGACTTGGCACCAAACTGACCGTGGAGCCCGACTTGGTTATTCCCAATCAAAGATTAACTTTAGCCGAAGGCGCGGTGCGCCCGTGGAGCAAAACCACTTCCCGCCTGTCCTGGTACAGCAGAATTATGGAAGCCGTTGCCAAAGAATATGGTTTTTCTATGAATACGCCGGTTAAAGATTTGCCGAAAAAATTTGTGGACATAATACTTCACGGCACGGACGGCAAAAAAGTTAAAGTTGCCGGCGAGTTTGCCACCCGCGAAGGCGCGTTTGAAATGATGACAGCCTTTGAAGGCGTTATCCCAAATTTGGAACGCCGCTACAAAGAAACCGATTCGGAATATATGCGCGGGGAAATAGAAAACTATATGCGCATTAGGCAGTGCCAATCCTGCAAAGGACTTAGGCTAAAACCCGAAGTTTTGGGTGTGCTTATTGGCGGCAAAGGCATTGTGGAAGTATCGGGCATGAACATAGAAACCGTATCCGATTTTTTCAAAAATTTAAGCAAAGTTTTAAACCAAAAAGACGCCACCATTGCCAAGCAGGTGTTAAAAGAAATTAATGCCCGCTTGAGTTTTTTGCTGAATGTAGGTCTTTCTTATTTATCACTGGACCGATCAGCCGACACACTGTCCGGCGGAGAAGCCCAGCGTATTCGCTTGGCCACGCAAATTGGCTCGGGTCTTACCGGCGTGCTCTATATATTGGACGAACCTTCCATTGGTCTGCACCAGCGTGATAACCAAAAACTTTTGCAAACCTTAAAAGATTTGCGCGATTTGGGTAATACCGTAATTGTGGTGGAGCACGATGAAGAAACCATCCGTGAAGCGGACTGGGTGGTGGATATTGGCCCTGGCGCGGGCAAGCACGGCGGGGAACTGGTTGGCGAAGGCACTCCCAAAGATATTGAGAAAAATACAAAAAGCCTAACCGGCCAGTATTTGGCTGGCAAAGAGTTTATAGAAGTGCCCAAGCGACGCAGGCCGGGCAACGGCAGAAAGCTTTCCATTTTGGGAGCGGCCGAGTTTAATTTAAAAGATATTAATGTGGACATCCCTTTGGGAAAATTTGTCTGCGTTACCGGCGTATCAGGCAGCGGTAAATCCACGCTTTTTCACGATATTTTGGCACGCGCTTTGTATAAATATTTTTACAACAGCAAGGAAGAGCCGGGCAAGCATAAAAAAATTCTCGGCGTTGAGCATATAGATAAAATCATCAACATAGACCAAAGCCCCATAGGGCGAACTCCGCGCAGCAACCCGGCCACTTACACCGGGCTATTTACGCCAATCCGCGATTTGTTCGCTTCCACCAAAGAAGCGCAAATGCGCGGTTATCAGGCCGGCCGGTTTAGTTTTAACGTAAAAGGCGGTCGCTGTGAAAAGTGCGCGGGCGACGGGGTTATTCAGGTGGAAATGAATTTTTTGCCCGATGTTTACATTACCTGCGAAGAATGCCACGGCAAGCGATACAATGCCCAGGCTTTGGAAATTCACTATAAAGACAAAACCATTTCCGATGTTTTGGAAATGACTGTGGACGAAGCAAAAATCTTTTTCATAAATTTGCCGCAAATCCACAAAAAACTGGAAACGCTTTCCCAGGTTGGCTTGGGTTATATGAGGCTTGGCCAAAATGCCACCACCCTTTCCGGCGGAGAAGCGCAGAGAATTAAACTCGCGTCCGAACTTTCCCGCGCCTCCACGGGCAGTACTTTATATTTACTGGACGAGCCAACAACCGGTCTGCATTTTGCGGACGTAAAAAGATTAATTCAGGTACTTAACAAACTGGTGGACAAAGGCAACAGCGTGGTGGTAATTGAACACAACCTGGACATGATAAAAACCGCGGACTGGATTATAGACCTTGGCCCCGAAGGCGGGGACAAAGGCGGAAAACTGGTGGCATTCGGAACGCCGGAAGATATTACCAAAGTTAAAGCTAGTTTTACAGGGCAGTACTTAAAAAAGATATTATAGCCAAATTAAAAATACCAGCCCTTGGGCTGGTATTTTTGTTTGCAAAGATTCCAATACAATGGCGTCTTCATATAATAACTCCTCCAATGATAAGTATCCTTTTTATATGCGGTTTTTATTATTTTGTCTTGACTTTTTGAAGTTTTTTTTGTATAGTGTAAGGTCAATTGGGGCAAGGGTCCCATAGACCAAAAGGAGAGAAATCATCATGAACGAAGACATTAACGAGGGTATGAGTCCTCTCGCTAAGCTCGGTGTCTATATTGGCCTTCTGCTCGTGGCCGCCTTAATAGGCCTAGGGCTAGTTCGCTGGTGGTGCTTTACCTTCGTAGACAACTACGAAATCGCCTACAAGTATAGCTACTGGGGAGGCGGCATCGAGCGCGTCAAAGGCGCAGGGCCTGACGGGCGAGGCGGCGGGTACGTTTGGGCGCCGTTTTGGGCTTATGCGGTTCACACAGTTGACATGCGTCCGATGCAAGTTTGCATCAACGCGAATCAGCGCGTATTGAACTGCAAGCTCGTTCAATTTAATCCCGACGGCTATGATCCGGTGGCCAAGGAAAAAGGCCTGGAGCAGTTTCTGTCGTGGCACGGACGCAACAATTATGAAGGTCCGGGCAACGCCAGTAGCAGTTCGTCCGGCGGAATCGGTACAACCACATTTAGCGAGATCCTCAAGAGTTACGCTTATGAAGGGACGGGAAAGGCTTATCCCTTCCTGACCATCATGCGTGAACTTAAGGGCAATCAGCCAGTGACGCCGCAAACGGGTGCGCCGCAATGACAAAGCCGCAGCTTCGGCAACTTAAGCTGCAAATCCGGCAGGGGTGTAAGCAGATAGTTGCTAGCAGGTCAATGATTGTCGTTGCCGTCTGCTTTGCGGCGGGACTACTTTTATACCTCGCTTTTGTCAACTATACAGAGCAATACGAAGCCGGCATCACGCTCAACGTGTTTACCCAGGAGCCGGGCATTCAGGGAAGCAGTGGCTTTCATCTTACCGCTCCTTGGATTCTTGTCTCTGTCGTCGACACGAGGCCGCAGCGAGTCTGTATAACTTCGGCCAGCCGCGCTTTCAATTGCAAGCTGGTACAGTTCGACCCTGTCAATTACAAGGAATTTGTTGCGACGGAAGGCTTCCGCTATTACTGGTGGGCGAACAGAATTTCATTCAACTTCGGTTATCACGAGGAGTACCGGGGTATGAAGGACATTCTGCGCGGCTACGCATATGGCGTGAAGAGGTACGCCTTCCTTAAGACCCTCGAAAACTACTGAGGTTTGCCACTAAGGCGAGCGCATGATGTGCAATCTGACAGCGGCCACCGGATAACATTCCGGAGGCCGCTGTAATTTTTTATAAAATTTAAATATTTTATTACAAATCAAGTTCCACCCGTTTTTGAAAATCTCCACCAACGATAAATTACCGCTTTTATAAACGGTTTTTTATATTTTGGCATGCTTTATTTACAGTTAAATTTGTTATATAATTCAAGCAGTTAATAGATCCTACTACTTATTATGCCTGAAAAATTTAGAGGTGAGCCACAAGATGAGGAGCCAAAAATTGAAATATCTGGACAAGAGGAACCCGAAGCTTACATTACGCAAGAACACTTAATTACTGAATCGGGAAGAATAAACTCCGAACGTATTTTAGAATTGGAACAAAAATTTCGAAATGCGGTTAAAGTGCTAGAAAAAGGGGAATACGATCCGGAAGACACAGAAGCTTATTATGACGCCATCGTGGAAATGGACGATGCTTTTAATGAAGCGGCAACTGTTCTGTTAAACACTTTAGATCAAACTCAAGGGCATGTTATTACTGGATTAGTATTCCATATCTTAAACAGACTGTTAAAAAAAGCCTCCGAGAATCCTTCTGACATCTATTCCTTGTATGATTTTTATAATAGAATAATAAAAAACTTTTCTAGAATAGAAGCTCGTCTAAACCAAGGCGGAATGGAACCCTTGGAATCAGTAGTAATAATGTCAAATTCAGAAGAAGACGAACAACGAATGGAAGCTACAGGCTTTCTAGTAAAACAATTACCTGCTATTGAAAGATATTTACGAGTCGATACGCCACTGGCTCATGCTCGCAATGTAAATCAGGTATACCCTGCTTTGGCTGTTCTTTTAGAAAATTCTTCCGAGAAAACAAAGCAGAATGTGCTACATATGACCCAGCAACTTGTGGTCGATGTTGAAACAAGTTTAGAGGGAGCTGAAATTGTAGGCAATATGTTGGATTATAAACAAAGCAAAAAAAGAACGTCGGAGGAAGCTATCAAAATTATATTTAACACATTGCTTCAATATGGTATTGATGAAGCTATAGCAAATGAATGGATTAAGGAATGGACTTCCTCACATGAAACCAAGGGTTTGTTTGTAAGAAAAAATCTTGAGGCTGTAGTACGTTTAGAAAACGACAAGTCGGGAATAACTAAATCTCTTTCAGAAAAATACGGGATTACGGCTTTTGGTCGATACCCAACAGAAATGCTATTAGAACAATTAGCGAACGAGGGCAACACAGAAAGGCCGTATGGAATTGTTTTATATCCAAAAGACGACTGGAATGGAGCTTTCCACCAGGATGAAGGAGTTTTTAGGCAATTTGGTATTGTGCTAAATCAAGATCCAAACCTAGAAAAATACTTAGTGAGGATATATGAATGCGGTTCTAAAAAGGATATTGCCAAGGCCTTAATTGAATTAGACAAGACTTATGGAAACGCTCATAAGATTTCATTTGCAATAATAGGAGGCCACGGCACCAAAGATTCAATTAACTTTGGGGGAGGTTCTTCAAAACGAAATTTATTATATTCATCCGACTTGCACAGAAGTAGAGTTCAAAAAACCGGAGACTTCTTTGAGCCTGAAGCTACAATTGTATTAGTTTCCTGCTCAACTGGTCAAAACGAAGGTATTGCACAAACTCTGACAGAAAAAATGGGGATGAAAGTTATAGCACCAACCGTACCTACTAATGTAAGAAAAATTATTCCAAAATATGTTAACGGAAAAATTGATTTCATTGTTGAATACTCAAAAAAAGATACAACAGCGATTTACGCTCGCTCAAAAACTTCTAATACTGTTGAAGCAATTTAAAAAATAAAGCTCACTTATAAATGTGAAAGTGTTGACGGTTCCAGTGCCAGTTCACTCATTAGTGGCGGCGTACAAAGAGCCACTTGCAAAGATAATCTTCGTATATACAATGGTCATCTTCGTATGCTTTCGTTCCGGTGGCCGCTTTTTTATTAATAAAATTTTTTTAAAAAAAGAGCTGGTCAGGCTCTCTAAAAATGTCCGCTTGCCACGGACTTTAACGACCTTTTTGTGTATTTCGAGTTACATATCGTCAATCAATGCGTAGCCAAGGGTGCGGGAATTTCCCGTCAGGTCTCCCGCAATTTCATCGATTAAGTCAGGCACGTAAGCCTGATCTTCTTGGGGATCGGAATCCCCATTCGATTGTGCTACCTGTGGCTCATTGTTTTCTGGCGACGAAGGATTGATCATCTAATTCCTCCTTGCGGTCATAATATACCGGTTAATTCTTAATCACAAATCTAGATCTTTTAAAATAAGTTTCATTAGTTTTTGAAAATCTCCACCACGATGAGATTGACAATACCATAGAAATATGGTATTTTTTGGTTGTTAGGTGAATTTTGAGATTGAGAAAAAGGAGGGTAAGTGGACGAAGTTTTCATGATGAATCCGGCAGAAAGTCTTATGCTGAGTGAACCGACCACAGAAAAATTCGCCGGTTCCGGCATTGCAACTCTTCGGGCGCTGGTTACGCTTTCCGTTGACCAGGCCAGCACAAAACTCGGCCAAAGGGCGTTTCTTGAAACGCTTAAGGCTCTTATGGCCGTACATCTCGGCTTTGAGATGGACGAACGCGAGGTTCGGACTTGGAGGCCAGGCCGAAGAGTTAATGGCTTTGAAGAGCCAGTAAGGCACAGAAGGCGAAGGTGATTTTCCGCCGTCTCATTAGCTGCAGCGCCGCCAATATACCTTCGGGTTGAGGCGGCATTACTATTTGTTTTCAAACTAAATGGTTTAAAATTTAATCTTTTAGTTAAGAAAGCCAGAAATTATTAAAAATGCTTTAATTTTAGCAAATGCTGTTTAATTATCTTGACAGAATAAAATACTTTGATAAACTATTAATGTAACTTAATATTTTTGCAGACACGCCTAAACTTCCTTATCGCTTTGTTATCTGGTTTAGGCGGCGGGCCTCTATATATAGAGGCAGGGTAATGGCGATAATCCGGGCACATAGAATTTTTCTATGTCCCAGATTTTCTCGAAAAACCTAAATAACTTTTTAATCAGCCCAAACGGACTTTATGTCTGTTTGGTTTTTTAATTTATATTTTATGACACAAATATTGCAAGAGTTCCGATGCCCCAACTGCCATAAACTTTTGTTTAAGGGCCTTTTGGAGAATGAGGGTAGCGTGGTGGAAATAAAGTGCAAGAGCTGCAAGGAGCTAAACAACTTTCAGGGCTGCGCCCACAAAGAAGCGGTGATAATGCAGGAAAAAGTGCAAATGTTTTAACTATTAAACCGTCCTAATATTATTGGGGCGGTTTTTTAAAACAAACAAAAAATAAAATGGAGGGGAGTCAGGTAAAAAATGAGCTAGTTTTGGGTATAAAAGCCTCTATTATTAGGCTAGTTTATTTAATTATAGAAGAAGCAAATAAGCTGCGCGCCTCGGACATCCATATTGATCCGCAGGCGGATTTTTTATTTGTCCGCTACAGGGTGGACGGCGTGCTGCAGGAAATGCATAAAATTTCAAAAGACATTCATTCGGAAATTATCAGCAGAATTAAAATATTATCCGGCCTTAGGACAGATGAACATCAGTCGGCGCAAGACGGCAGATTCAGGCACACGCTCATAAACGGCTGTCCGGTGGATGTGCGTGTTTCCATAACCCCGACTTATTACGGGGAAAATACGGTGTTGCGCTTGCTGTCCGACACTTCAGTGGAATTTAGTCTGGAAAATCTGGATTTTTCTGAATCTAACCGAAAGAAAATTCAAAGCGCGCTTATGCGCCCGTATGGCATGATTTTGGTAACCGGTCCTACCGGAAGCGGAAAAACATCCACATTATATACTTTAATAAAAAAACTTAACACCAGGGAAGTGTCTATAGTTACAATTGAGGACCCTGTGGAGTATGCGATTTCAGGAATAACTCAAATTCAGGCTAATGCCAAAAGCGGTTTAACTTTTGCCAACGGCCTCAGAAGCATTTTAAGGCAGGATCCCAATATAATTATGATTGGTGAAATTAGGGACGGAGAGACGGCGGGTATTGCCGTAAACACAGCATTAACCGGACATTTGATTTTGTCCACTTTGCACACAAATGATGCGGCAACAACTCTTCCCCGGCTAACCGATATGAAAATTGAGCCTTACTTAATATCTTCAACGGTTAATTTGGTTATTGGCCAAAGGCTGCTTAGAAGAATTTGTTTAAATTGCAGGCAGGAAGATTCCACTTCCGACCTTGAATATAAGAGTCTGATGAAAAATTTAAAACTGCCGAAAAACAAAATAAAATTTTATAAGGGAATTGGTTGTGAAAAATGCAACTTTAGCGGATTTTTGGGCCGAGTGGGCGTACATGAGGTACTTGTCCCAACTATAAAAATCAGGGAAGCCATTTTGGAAAAGAAGTCCGCCGATGAAATTCGCAATTTGGCCATTAAACAGGGGATGACAACAATAATGCAGGATGGTTTGGAAAAAGCCGCACAAGGAATCACCTCCCTGCCCGAAGTGCTAAAAATGCTTTATGAATAGGTATAAAAAATTGTGGGGAATTTTTGTTGTGGAAAAGTTTTTGTCCATGCCGGCCAAAGACCGAATCTCTTTTGCCAAAAGACTGTCTGTTCTTATTTCCGCTCAACTGCCTATTTTAAAAGCCCTGCAAGTCATAAAAAATCAAACGGCCGGCCGAAGGGCTGTTTTTATTATTGATAAAATAATTTCCGAAGTGGAGAGCGGCCAGTTTCTTTCTTCGGCAATGTCGCAATTCGGAAAGGTTTTTTCGGAATTTGAAATAAGCATTGTAAGAATAGGGGAGGTAAGCGGCAGTTTGAGCGAGAATTTAAATTACCTGGCTGAAGAATTGAAAAAGAAACAGGAGTTAAAGAAAAAAATTATTTCCGCCCTTATTTACCCTTCATTAATTGTCTTTATAACTTTTGCCATTACAGGTCTTTTGGCGGTTTATGTATTGCCGAAAATTCTGCCGATTTTCGCCAGTTTTAAATCAGAGTTGCCTTTAAGTACAAAAATTCTGATTTTTTTCACCAATTTTATGTCCAAGGATTGGGGGTATGTTTTGATTTTTGTGCTGGCAATCTTTATCTCAATTCCCTGGTTTTTAAAAATTTCAACAGTCCGAAAACATTTTGACAGGCTAATTTTGCGTTTGCCCATTTTGGGTAATATGTTTAGAAGTTTTTATCTGGCAAATTTTTGCCGGACTCTGGGGCTTCTGCTTAAGAGCGACGTTATAATTATGGAATCGATAAAAATTACTTCAGCGACTATTTTTAACCAAGCCTATAA
>CAIWKW010000008.1 GCA_903913365.1 Candidatus Doudnabacteria bacterium
CAATTATTTTATTATTTGTTAACTCCAACTATTTTACACTAAATTTTTATTATTGACAAAACCCGGCCTTTTAGCCTTTCCCTTGATGGCGGTCTTCAAGGGAACCCCGGATGACCGTCATCAAGGGGAATTTGACAGATTTTTTTGTTATGGTATACTTTTGAATAAGTATGGATACAAACTTTTCACACAGCATAATTATTAGCATTATTATTCCCCGCCTGAGGCTGAGGAAAAGTTTTGCTGTAAGATAAATTTTAGCAAACTTTTACCCCGCCTCTCGCAAGAGGCGGGGTTTTTGTTTATCGCCGAAGGCGCGGACTTTAAAAACTTAAAGCCCGCACCCTCGGCGGTAAGCCGAAAAAAAAACAACGTTAGGGAGGAAAATAATGAACGAGTGGCATTTGTATTCGGTCGCAGCGGCCGATAACAAATTGGAACTGACATCCCCAAAATGTTCGCTAAAAATCAGCGGCAAAGTAATATCTGAAAAAGACGGGCTACAGCTTATTCAGATTGCTTCAGCTGTTGATGCCGGCGGAAAACCAATCCACATGTCCCCGAATGAAGTTGTGTACTTCGACCCTGAAAGAAACTTGGCCTCATTCAACATAGGGAGGTTGCAGGAAGCCACACCAAGCTAACAACCCCAAAGCTTCATCGTTCGCACCGCAGCCAGAGGCATACCATGCCCTTCGTTGCATAACAAAGCCGGCAGCGCCAACCAGCGCATGCCGGCTTTATTTTTGCCTGAACAACAAAACAGCCCGCTTGGCGGGCTGTGGCTTAAAAAAATTACTGAATTGCTTCTCCCATTTTGGAAAAATCTAAAATCTCGTCACCGGGAGTTTTTCCGTTGGGGTATAAAATTTCGTCAATTTTTTGGGCTACCTCTTCTTTTGTGGTATAGGACTTAATTAAATAAGCGTTCGCTCCAAGGTCAGTGGCCATTTTAATATCATTATCCCCGGAAAGATTACTGAGTACAACCACCGGAGTTTGGGCAACCATAGGATCCGGATAGCCGCGAATTCTTCTTAAAACTTCAAAACCGTCAACCTTTGGCAGCATCATGTCCAATAAAACCAAATCCGCATGATGAAACAGAAGCTTTTCCATAGCCATTTCACCATTATCCGCAATTGAAATAACAAAAGAATGGGAAGCCAAAAAGTCCCCCATTGGGTCACGATAAGTTAAGTCATCCTCTACAATTAAGATTTTTTTAAACCCTTCATCTAAGGTCATATGATTAGTTAAAAGTTAAAAGTAAAAAGCTGAAAGGTAAACTCACACATTTACTATATCAAAAACAGCCCTGTTTCGCAACGGGGCTGTTTTAAACCTGGAATTATCGCTTTTTACTTTCAACTTGTAACTTTTTACTGTGGTTTTACCCTGATTCCCGGGCCCATGCTGGAGTTAAGGGAAATGCTGCCAATGAGCTGGCCTTTTACAGTGGAAGGCTTGCTTTGGAAAACCGCATCGTACAAAGCTTTAAAATTTTCCGCCAATTTTGCGGTTTCAAAATTGCTTTTGCCGATTATCTGGTGGATGTTTCCGGAATCGTCGTTTTTAAAGTTTACTTTTCCGCCGGCAATTTCTTTAATTAACTGGCCAATGTTCTGGCCGACTGTTCCGGTTTTCGGATTGGGCATAAGGCCTCTGGTTCCCAAAATCTTGGCAATCTGGGCCAATTTTGGCATTATGGCAGGTTCTGCAACCGCAACATCAAAATCGGTTTTTTCCGATTCTTTAATCTTTTTAATTAAATCTTCTCCGCCTACTATTGCAGCTCCGGCGTCCTTGGCTTCCTTTTCTTTGGCTTCAGTGACAAAAGCCGCCACGCGCTTGGTTTTGCCGCTGCCGTGTGGCAAATTAACGGTTCCGCGCACCGCCTGATCGGTCTTTTTCGCGTCTATTAATGTTTTAAAGTGAACTTCTATGCTGCCGACAAACTTGGTGTTGGCGGTTTTCTTAGCCAGTTCAATAGCCTCTTCAATGCCGTATACTTTTGCCGGGTCAACCAGCTCGTTGTTCTTTTTCACTCGTTTGGCAATATTTGCCATATGCTTATTCCTTTCGTGGTTCAATTGAGCTTACTATGCCTAAAATAACATAGCTCTGCTCTCCCACAAGTTAATTAATTTACAATATATAGACTTTACGGAATACGGAAACGGTACAAATATACGGAGGGGACACTTAGAATCCTTAGCAACATCTTAGTCCGTATATCCGCACTGCCCCTCCGTACTCCGTAAAATTATTTAGATCTTTTCACTTTCCATAAACTTCTGAATATCTTTTACCGTGCTCATGAATTGAGCCGGAAAAATGATGGTGGAATTCTTTTCCACAGAAATTTCCGACATGGTCTGAAGATTACGAAGCTGCAGGGCAATCGGATGAGCGGCAATTACGTCGGCGGCATCGGCCAATTTTTGCGCGGAGAGGAATTCCCCTTCGGCAGCAATAATTTTGGCGCGCTTTTCGCGTTCGGCTTCGGCCTGCTTGGCCATGGCGCGCTGCATATTTTCCGGAAGTTCAATGTCTTTAATTTCCACGAGAGAGACAATTACCCCCCAAGGCTCGGTATGTTGATCCAGCACGTCCCGAATTTCCTGGTTAATGGTGACTCTTTCGGAAAGAATCTCGTCAAGCTGAAATTTGCCTACAATATTGCGGATGGTGGTTTGAGAAATTTGATTAATGGCATTCATTACGCTCTCTATGGCCACAATGCTTTTTACCACATCAACAACCTGATAATAAGCAACCGCAGAAATATCCACAGAGACATTGTCTTTGGTAATAATTTTTTGTGGAGGGATAGGCAGAGTAATAGTTCTTAAATCCACCTTTTTTAACCAAGAGATGTAGGGAAAAATCCAAGTTAAACCGG
>CAIWKW010000009.1 GCA_903913365.1 Candidatus Doudnabacteria bacterium
GTAAATTTACTTACTTTTTAAAAGGGAAATTCATCATCTTTAATAATTCCAGAGACACGTCGTTTTTCTTGGAATTCATAACAATTGAAACCTGAAGTCCGAAAATATTTTCCAGGGATTCCGAGGACACTTCAGGGAAAACCAGCTGTTCTTTCATCCCCAAATGATAGTTGCCTCTGCCGTCAAAACCTTTTGCCGATACGCCCTGGAAATCGCGGACTCTGGGAAGGGCGACATTAATCAGTTTATCCAAAAAACTGTACATTCTGTAGCCGCGCAAAGTGCAGACAATTCCCACAATCTGATTTTCTCTAACTTTAAATCCGGCAATGGATTTTCTGGCTTTGGCTTTAACAGGAGCCTGTCCGGTAATTTTTTTGGCATCTTCCACAATCTGTTCAATCTTCTTCTTGTCTTCCTTGAATTTACCAACGCCAATATTAACAATAACCTTGGTAATCTTCGGTACCTGCATAACGTTCTTGTAGCCAAACTTTTCTTTCAAAGCCGGTGCTATCTTCTTATTATATTGTTCCTGTAATCTTTCCATAGAATTTACGAATTACGAATTTTTACGAACTTACGAAACAAATATTGAACGCTTGTAATTAATCTTTCGTACGTTCGTACTTGTTCGTAATTCGTAAATTTTTAAACTGCCTTATTGCTCTTCTTGGCCACTCTTTGCTTGTTGCCGTTTTCCAAAAAAGAATATTTTACTCTGCTGGATTCTCCCGAGTTCGGGTCAATCAGCATAACCTTGGAAGCTTGAAACGGGGCAAAAAAAGTTACTTTTTTCCCGGCTTCTCCGGCTTTTTTGGAACGCTCAAATCTGGTATGTACGTTAACGTTCTCAACGACAATCTTTCTGTCCTGAGGGATAACCTTGATAATCTTACCGGTCTTGCCTTTGTATTTGCCGGAAAGAACCTTAACGGTATCGCCTGTTCTGATTTTTAATCTGTTCATATAAAATAAGTTACAAGTTACAAGTGTAAAGTTGTCGTAAAGATCTGCCGGAGGCAGAAAAGTGCTTGTTACTTTCCACTTGTCACTTTTTACTGGTTTAAATAACCTCTGGAGCTAACGAAATGATCTTTTTAAAACCGTCTTCAAACTTGCCTTTGCCTTTTTCGCGAATTTCTCTGGGGATTGGTCCGAAAATACGGGTGCCTTTTGGCTCGCCTTTTTCTTTATCCACAAGTACTCCGGCATTTTCATCAAAACGGATATAAGAGCCGTCTTTTCTTCTTATCTCTTTGCGCAATCTGACAATTACCGCATAAACCTTATCGCCTTTTTTAATGGAAGAATTCGGGGCAACCTGTTTAACGCTGCCGGCGACAATATCGCCAATGCGGGCAAAGCGGTTGCTGTTCTTTCCGTTAACGCTGAAAAGATTAACGATTTTCGCGCCGGTGTTATCTGCTATTTTAATCCAGGATCTTACTTGTAACATATATAATAGTTGAAAGTTGAAAGTGTAAAGTAAAAAGTACTTGTTACTTTCCACTTGTCACTTGTTACTAATTGGCTTTATTTAATACTTTAAACTTCTTTTCCTTGCTCATGGGGCGAATGGATTCGATTACTACTCTTTCGCCGGTTTTGTACTCGTTATTCTCGTCGTGAGCTTTAAACTTTTTGGAAATAGTATAAGCCTTTTTGTACTTCGGATGGCGCTTTCTGATGTCAACTTTAACCACGACGGTTTTATCCATCTTGTCGGAAACAATAATTCCGGTCAGCTGCTGTTTTTTTGTAGATGTAGTCATAAATTAGCTGGTAGCTTGTAGTGAGTAGCCGGTAGCCTGCGTGACTACTTCCTACTTATCTACCTACTACTTACTTTTAGCTGATAAAAAAGTCATAACTCTGGCAATATCTTTCTTGGTGGACTTAAATTCGTTGCTGTTTTTCAGTTGTCCGAGCTTTAGCTTAACCGATAAGTCGTGCGCTTTTACACGCAGTTCAACAAGGAGCTGTTTAACTTCCGCTTCAGATTTAGTTGTAAGTTCTTTGAATTCCATAAAATTTACGAATTACGAATCTTTACGAACTTACGAACCGGGCAAAACGTATTTTCGTACGTTCGTACCTATTCGTACTTCGTAAATTAACCTTGTTTTTCCTTTACTAAAAATCTGCTCTTTACCGGAAGTTTGTAGCTGGCCAATCTCATGGCCTCCTGCGCCTGTTCTTTGGTAACTCCGTCCATCTCAAATAAAATTTTGCCTTTTTTTACCACGCACACAAAGTGGTCAACCGCGCCTTTACCTCCACCCATCGGGCTCTCGTTTCCGTGAAGCGTAACCGGCTTGTCGGCAAAAAGTCTAATCCAAATTTTTCCGCCTCTTTGAACGTATCTGGTCATCGCTCTTCTGGCAGCTTCAATCTGTCTCGCTGTAACCCAGCTGCTTTCCAAAGCTTTTAAAGCAAAACTGCCAAAAGCTATTTCTGCGCCGGCTGTGGCCTGTCCCCTATGAGATCCGCGATGATGCTTGCGGTGTTTAAGTTTTTTTGGTATGAACATACAATTAGTTAAAAGTTGAAAGTGTAAAGTTAAAAGTTCTTGTTACTTTTCACTTGTTACTTGTTACTTATTTAGCTTTTTCTGGGGTTACCGCTTTTGCTTTTCCGCCGGACTGTTTTTCCACGAACACATCGCCTTTATAAACCCAAACTTTTATGCCGACTGTGCCGTAAGTGGTAAAGGCTGTGCTGCGGGCAAAATCTATTTCGGCTCTTAAGGTGTGCAGGGGAATTTTTCCCGAAGACAAATGTTCGGTTCTGGCAATGTCTGCTCCGTTCAGTCTTCCGCCAATGGCCACTTTGGCCCCTTTGGCTCCGGCATTCATTATCTGCTCCAGCGATTGCTTCATCAGCCTTCTGAACGCCACGCGCTTTTCCAGCTGTTCGGCAATGCCGTTGGCAATAACCTGAGCCTGCAAATTGATATCCCTTACTTCTTCAATATTAACTTTCAGTTCCTGCTTTATATTGAGCTTCTGCTTAATCTTCTTTTTCAGTTCTTCAATTCCGGCTCCGCCTTTTCCGATAATTAATCCTGGTTTGGTGGTTTTGACAATTACAGTAATACCGCCGTCATTTAAGCGCTCTATATCTATTCTGACCAAGCCGGCTTTCTTTAAGTGCTTTTCCAAATATTCGCGGATTTGCACGTCTTCCTGAAGCTGTTTGGCAAAATGATTCTTGGAAAACCACCTGGACTTCCAGGTCTCGGTAATATTAAGCCTAAATGATGTTGGATTAATCTTATGTCCCATAAATGTAATTGAACAAAATTGACCAAAATTAAGTAAAATTGAACAAAATTTTCTGCAATAATTTTTACTTAATTTTATTTATTTTTAATTAATTTTACTTAATTGCCTACTCTCCGTTTTTTCTGTTAAATAATCTGCGCTTGTTGGCCGCGGTGCTCATCTTTTTCTGTTCATCGGTCCTAAATACCTGGCTCTTCTTTACTTCCGTCTTAACCGGCTTCTGGTTGGTGGCTTCCTCTTGGTCAATGCTCGGTACTTCTTTTTTCGCTTCTTCTGATTTTTTAAATAAGGAGAGTTTGGATTTGCTGGCCTTGCCTGTCTTTCGTTCTTCCAAAACAATATTTACGTGACTCATCTTTCTTCTGATGGTAAAGGCACTGCCGCGGGCTCTGGGAAAATATCTTTTCATTACTTTTCCCATATCGCAGGTAATGCTTTGAATATATAAATGTTCCGGCGCCATGGAAAAATTATTTTTGGCGTTGGCAATGGCGGACTGTATCAGTTTAATCAGCATCGGGGAAGCCTTTTTATTGGCGTGCTGGAGCTGGACCAATGCGTCCATGGCATTCATCCCTTTTACCAAATTGGTAACGAGGCGCATCTTTCTCGGTGCAATATGAATATGCCTAGCGGATGCTTTTACCAAAGTATTTGATTCAGTTTTAATGTTTTCAGCTTTTGTCATAAAATATCGGACACAAATTCCAAAATTAGTTGGTAGGTGGTAGTGGGTAGGGGTGTAGCTGTGTGGCTACTGGCTACTAACTACTTGCTAAACGCTATTTTTTCTCCGGTTCCTTAGCCGCGTTCATCTTGGCTTTTTCCGCGTCCGCTTTGGCAATTTCCTGTTCTTTGGCCATCTTACCGCCATGGCGGAGGAACTTGCGGGTTAAAGAAAATTCTCCGAGCTTATGTCCGACCATGTTTTCCGTGACAAATACCGGTAAGTGAGCCCTGCCGTTATGAACCAAAAATGTAAAACCAACAAACTCGGGAGCAATGGCGCTGTCTCTGGACCAGGTTTTAATCTGGTCTTTGCCGGCTTTGCCGGCCAGAACCTTCTTCATGAGTCTTGGGTCTATATATGGGCCTTTTTTTAGTGATCGTGACATAAATTAGTTGAAAGTTGAAAGTGTAAAGTTAAAAGTACTTTTCACTTTTCACTTTTCACTTGTTACTTGTTACTTGTTACTTGTTACTTGTTACTTCTCTCTGGTCTTACTTAGTGCGTCTTTTTACTATCATTCTATTGCTGTACTTTTTCTTCAGTCTGGTCTTTACTCCCAAAGCGTGTTTGCCCCAGGGAGTTTTTGGATATTTCATACCAATCGGGTTATGGCCTTCTCCACCTCCGTGCGGGTGGTCCACCGGGTTCATAACTTTTCCGCGTACGCTTGGTCTCCAACCCATAAGGCGGGACCTGCCGGCCTTGCCGATTCTAACGTTCATCCAGTCCGCGTTGGCTAATTGGCCAACTGTGGCCAAACAAGCTTCCGGGAGTCTGCGAATTTCACTGCTGGGTAATTTAAGCAAAGCATAACCGGCTTCCACTGTCTGAAGTGTGGCATAAGCCCCGGCCGATCTGGCCATTTTTCCGCCCTGTCCGGGAACGAGTTCTATATCGTGAATTAAGGTACCTACGGGAATATTTTTAATAGCCAAACGGTTTCCGGGAAGAATTTCCGCGGCTTCGCCGTACATAACTTTCTGTCCGACTTTCAGTCCCTGCGGAGTGAGCATAAAGCGCTTGTCTCCGTCCTGATAGGACAAAAGGGAAATAAAAGCGGTGCGGGTCGGATCGTATTCAATGGTTTCAACAGTTGCGGGAACGCCTTTTTTATCTTCACGGGAAAAATCCACAATTCTGACTTTGCGAATGGCGCCGCCGCCCTGGTGGCGAACGGTAATTTTGCCGCTGTTGTTGCGTCCGGCCGGCTTGGCTTTGGAATAAATTAATCCTTTCGGGGTTTTATTCTTTTTATCCAATACTGAATAATCGGTCACACTTTGAATGCGCCGTCCGGCTGAAGTTGGTTTGTATAGTTTTACCGCCATAAATGTTAGTTGAAAGTGTAAAGTTGAAAGTACTTTTTACTTGAGTTATATTGTCTCAGTCATTCCTTCTATCTTATCGCCTTTTTTTAGGGTGACAATGGCTTTTTTAAATGCTGAGGTCTTGCCGGCTGTTCTGCCAAAATTTCTTTTTTTGCCGTGATTGGTAATCATGTTAACCTGAGTTACTTTAACTTTATAGGCCGATTCAATCGCTTTTTTCACTTCAACTTTATTGGCCGAATTTCTAACCTTAAATACATATTTATTCAAACCGGCCAAATGGCTGGCTTTTTCGGAAATTCTTGGCTGAACCAAAACAGTCGGTATAACAACGGCTGGGGCTGAACTGCCTGCAGTAGCTACCTGGTAGCCTGCTTCATTCTTGTCTTCGGTTTTTTTGGTAAAAATGGCCATAAATGTTAGTTAAAAGTGTAAAGTAGAAAGTAAAAAGTACTTGTTACTTTCTACTTGTCACTTGTTACTTTTTGTTGGCTGCTTTCTTTAAGTAAGTTTTTTCAATTACCGGCAAGCTGTCTTTTAATACAATCATTGTGTCGGCTTTGAGTACATCCAGAATGTTTAAGCTGCTGGCAAGTATAGAGGTTACTTCGCGAAGATTGCGGCTGCTGCGAACCAGTTTATCATCTTTTTTCGGCGTAACCAACAGTTGCTTTTTTCCGGTAAGTTTCGCGCCGGTTTTTATGGTGTTAAAAACTTTTACGAAATCTTTGGTCTTTGGGTTATCCAGAACAATCTGATCAACAACTATAAACTGATTTTCTTTAACTTTATCGGAGAGGGACATAAACAAGGCCTGAGTCTTGGCTTTCTTGTTTATTTTCAGTTCCCAGTTGCGGGTGGAGCGAGGACCAAAAGTAATGCCGCCGTGCCTCCAAATAGGGCTTCTAATACTGCCGACGCGGGCTTTTCCTGTGCCTTTTTGCTTCCAGGGTTTTTTGCCGCCTCCTGATACTTCGCCTCTATTTTTGGTGTGAGCCAAACCGCCACGGGCATTGCTCTGCTGAATACGGACGGCTTCGGCCAATAAATGAGTGTTTGGCTTAACTTCAAAAATCTTTGAGTTTAACTCAACATCCCCTACCACTTCGCCTTTTTGATTGTATACGGATACTTTCATAAATAAATTTTCTACTAAATACGAAATTTACTAAATACTAAACTGAGAACTTGCGATTTCGTATTTCGCTTATTTAGTATTTTGTAGAGGCTATTTTTTCTTCTTATCTTCCTTTACTTCCGCTACTCTTACGAGCGGCTTAACTTTTCCTGTGGAAATAAGTTTTACAATGCCGTTTCTGTGTCCCGGGACTGCGCCTTTAACCATAAGCAAACTGTTTTTTGCGTCAACTTCCACAACCTGTAAATTTGTTGCCGTAACCTGCTGTACGCCCATATGTCCGGCCATGCGCATTCCTTTTCTAACGTGCTGGGGAAAGCGCTGACCAATAGATCCTACGCTGCGGGGCTTGTTATGGCCGTGAGACATTGGAAAACCGTGAAAGCCGTGGCGCTTCATGGCACCGGCAAAACCCCGGCCCTTGCTTACGCCCAGTACTTTTACCAATTCGCCAACCTGAAAGGTGCTTATGTCCAATTTTTGTCCGCGCTTGTAGCTGTCCGGATCCGTTACTGTAAATTCCGACAAAACGCCAAAAGTGTCTAAACCCTTTAAATGTCCCGCTAAAGACTTAGAAACTTTTCTCTTTTTGTCTATTCCCACCTGAACCGCGCTATATTTGTCATTTCCGGTCTTGGCCTTAACCTGAGTTACAACCATCGGGCCGGCATGAATAACAGTAACCGGGATAACTTCCCCGCTTGCTTCGTCAAAGTACTGAGTCATGTTCAATTTTTTACCGATAGCGAAATTCATAAATATATAATGCGAAATGTGCGAAATCTTATGCGAATCATGCAAAACTGAGTTTCGCATTATCGCTGGTTTTTCCTAGTTTCGCATTTATTAAAAAAGTGCGAGCCGATTAGCTCGCATCAATAAACGAAAGACTTCTTTCTTTTACTTATGTGAGTAAATCGTTTTCCTATTGGTTGAGTCTTTGTGGCTATGGCCTATAGGAACTAATCCACTGATATGAGTTTACGAAGTACGAACATTTACGAACTTACGAAAGGGATTTCCAGAGTTCGTACGTTCGTACAAATTCGTACTTCGTAAATTTTAGCTCATCTTAATTTCCACATCCACTCCAGCCGGCAAATTCAAGTTGGTAAGGGCGTCTATGGTTTTTGGAGTGGCGGAAAGAATATCAATCAATCGCTTATGAACCCGCATTTCAAACTGTTCGCGGCTGTCCTTGTGCACAAATGTGGAGCGAAGCACGGTATACTTGGTTTTTTCGGTAGGAAGCGGGATTGGGCCCGAAATAGTGGCACCGGTCCTTTTGGCCGTGTCTACTATTTGCTTAGAACTCTGATCAATTAATTTATGATCATACGCTCTAATCTTGATCCGAATTTTTGGTGCTGTTACTTCCTTTTCCATTTGTTAAGGATGCAGTAATTGATTAAAATGTGCTACTAAAATAAAGCTTTTAAAGCTCTTTGGAGCACTTGCAATATTCTATACGAACTCTATTATTTTGTCAAATCCCCTTTCTGCAAATAATTTCCACCCTCAAACCGAATTATCCACTCAAAAAGTCATATTTTATGGGCTATTTACAGGTTTTTGGCTTATCTAAGTATACTTTTTGCAATAACTATTGACAGAAAGTTAAAAACTTGTCATAATGGAAAGTAAAATTTACAATTATGCCTCTTTCACAATTAAATAATAATTTCCTGCCAATAAAACACATTTTTCTTTAGTGTATTTTATCGGCAGGAAATTCGTTCGCTGCCAGCCCCACTTTGACAGGACCTAGAGGGTCCAACTTCGGTTCGGGGATAAGTTTCTCTTAGACAGCGCTTTTGCGCCTGCTGTACAGGCACCGCATCAATCGCAAGATTAGCGGAGGGCGTCGGACGGGTAACCTTCCCGCAAAAGAAAAACCGTATTTGTTTGAACGCGCCCAAAGGCGCTGCACTGGGAGGTGCATATGTATACTTCAGCATTGATCGTCGAGGTGGCAAAGTTAGTTTCTGCTAACCCCTCTCTCAATGAGATCTTTTTCATTGAGTACGATGGGGGTGAAGCGATGGGGGTATATTCTTCAGAGGAAGATGCAAAAAAGATTCTCCTTGAAGATGCCCAAAAGGCCAGGGAATCGGCTTGGGAGTACGAGACATGGGGAGTTGTCGTTGAAGAAAATCCCTGTGAGGCCGTCATCACCAGGCTCTCGTACTGGGAGGTCCCTTATTGTTATAAGGACAAATCTGAATTTCGAGCCCCTGAGGGCTCGGATGTGAATCGCATCCTTAACCTGAAAAAGGTTGTAATAAAGTAGCGGCGCACTCTTAGCGCCGTCGGGGATTATAACCCCGTAAAAGCTTGCGCCCACACCTTGTCGGCGCAAACTAAATAATCCGTACAGTCCGCGCGTTAGACGGACAAATAGATGGAGGACTAAGCTTAAATCTTGGCGCCGGAAGTCTCTGACTTTCCGGCGCTGTTTTTATTTGTTTCTTTATATTATTTACCTAGCTACACACTTGTGCGGCCGCACAAGTGTGTAGCTAATTTGATAAATCAAGAAACTACTTAAAAGGCTTATAAACGTCGTGGGTTATGGAACTTTTATGGTCGCGATAATAAATATAGGTTTTGCTTTTTATTTCCATAAATTTAAAGTTCTTTTTCAATGCCCGCTCAAAAAAATCCGAGTCTTCAGCAAATCTTAAGTTGCTGTATCCACCGACAGCATTAAACACAGATCTTTTAAAAACAAAGGTTGGACCATGCAAACAGTATTTTAAATGAATCTTATTTTTGGGGCTAAACCTGTCCGGCACATAAGGCGAACCGACAATTTTGTAGCCATTATAGAAAAAGTCTACGTCCGAATATCTTTGCATTTTTTTATTCCTTATCTCCAAATGTTTGGGCAAATATTCGTCATCGGAATCCAAAAAAGTAATAAATTTACCTTTGGATTTTTTTATTCCTAAGTTTCTGGCAGCGCCCACTCCCCTGTTTTCCTTTTGTTGATAATATTTAAGCCCTGGATATTTTTTTACCACTACTTTTGTATTGTCCGTACTTCCGTCATCCACCACAATAACTTCAAAATCCTTAAAAGTTTGTTTTTGCAACGACTTCAAAGCCCGCGGCAAAAGACGGCTGCGGTTATAGGTACAAATAATTACGGAAAAAAATGGTTGTTTGCCCATATATTAATTATACCAAAGCCCAAGGATTGGAGCGCCAGAAACGGCCGGCCAATGGCCGGCCCTACATACTGCAGTTCCGCCCTCTTGAACGTTGAATGACAAACGCCATACTGTCATTGCGAGGAGTCCCGATTTATCGGGACGACAAAGCAATCTATCCATAGAAAAGATTGCTTCGCTCGGATGTCGTGCCGGAGGCAGATCCGCCTTTGGCGGACACTCGCTCGCAATGACAAAGTAGCCAAGGACCTTTGTTCCAATCCAAAACAAACTCCCCCGGACTTCCGAGGGAGTTTTTAAATCTAATCCACTGATCTTCTGATTCACTTATTCACTGACATGCTTATTAGCTTATCAGCTTACAAGCTGTTCAGCTACTTAATCATTTTGGTAACCACTCCGGCGCCAACTGTGTGGCCGCCTTCGCGGATGGCGAATTTGCCTTTTTCTTCCAAAGCGACCGGGGTAATAAGCTTAATTACCAATTTGACGGTATCGCCGGGCATAACCATTTCCTGACCTTCCGGCAAAGTGATATCGCCGGTAACGTCGGTAGTTCTAATATAGAACTGTGGCTTATAACCCTTAAAGAACGGGGTGTGTCTTCCGCCTTCTTCTTTGGTCAAAATATAAATTTCGGCTTCAAACTCTGTGTGAGGAGCAACAGAGCCCGGTTTGCACAAAACTTGTCCGCGTTCAACTTCATCTTTCTTGGTGCCGCGGAGCAAAATTCCGGCGTTATCTCCTGCCATACCGCTGTCCAGCTGCTTGTTGAACATTTCAATACCGGTAACAACAGTCTTTTGAGTCGGCTTAAGACCGACAATTTCAATTTCTTCGTTAATCTTAATTTCACCGCGTTCAATTCTTCCGGTAACCACGGTGCCGCGTCCTTCAATGGAGAAGATGTCTTCTATCGGCATTAAGAACGGCTTGTCGGTTTCGCGCTTCGGGTCAGGAATATAAGTGTCCAAAACGTCCATCAATTTCTTAATGGAACCTTCGCCCATGTCGGAAGTATCCCCTTCCAAAGCTTTTAAGGCACTGCCGCGAATTATCGGAGTGTCTTTGCCCGGGAAATGATACTTTGTCAAAAGGTCGCGGATTTCTTCTTCAACCAAGTCGAGTAGTTCGGCATCCTGAACCATATCGCACTTGTTCATATAAACAACAATATATTTTACGCCGACCTGGTCAGCCAATAAAATATGTTCGCGGGTCTGAGGCATCGGGCCGTCGGCTGCGCTAACCACCAAAATTGCTCCGTCCATTTGGGCGGCGCCGGTAATCATGTTTTTAATATAGTCGGCGTGTCCAGGACAGTCTACGTGAGCGTAGTGTCTTTTGGCTGTTTCGTATTCTACGTGAGCGGTGTTAATGGTAATACCGCGGGCTTTTTCTTCCGGAGCATTATCAATGCTGTCGTAAGCTCTTGCTTTGGCTCCACCGGTCTTGGAGAGCACAGTAGTAATAGCGGCGGTCAAAGTGGTTTTGCCGTGGTCAACGTGACCAATGGTTCCTACATTGACGTGCACTTTGCTACGGTCAAATTTATCTGCCA
>CAIWKW010000010.1 GCA_903913365.1 Candidatus Doudnabacteria bacterium
TCCATTTGGGGATTCTCCAAAAACCGACTCTTTACCTTTCTGATTTTTTTGAAAAGAATAGGGCCAAATACTACGACTCCTTGTCCCAAGTTAGACAATCCAATGATCTGGAACAATGGTTGCGATTCTTCTTAACAGGCATTAAAGAAACAGCAAAAAAAGGCAAAGAGACGTTTGAACAAATTATTGACCTGCGTAAGAAATACGAAGATATTATAGAAAACCGGATGGGGGTAAGAAAGCAAAGGCAAGGCAAGCAACTGCTAATGAAGCTATTTGCCAAGCCCGTGGTAACGGTAAAGGACATAATGGCCATGCTGCCAATAAGCTTCCAAACCGCGAGTACTCTGGCCAAAGAATTTGAAGACATGGGATTGTTTGAAGAAAAAACCGGCTACTCCCGCAACAGGATATTTTACCTTAAGGACTATTTAGCATTATTTACCAACAAACACTAAAACTATGCCAAACAATAATTTCAATTCACAGGCCAGTCTAATTTGGAACATTGCCGATATTTTGCGCGGCGGCTGGAAACAGCACGAGTACCAAGACGTAATATTGCCATTGGTGGTTTTAAAGCGTTTGGATTCCATTCTGGTAGACACAAAAGCCAAAGTGCTCGAAAAAAATAACGAGTACAAAGGCAAAATAAACGACCTCGACCCCATTCTAAAAAGGACTTCGGGGACGGCTTTTTACAATATTTCGGATTATGATTTTAAAACCATTCTTGGTGAACCAAAACATCTCGCCAAAAATTTTAAACAATACATAAATGGTTACAGCAAGAATATTCAGGATATTTTTGAAAAGTTTGATTTTAACAAACAACTGGAACGCCTGGAAGGTGGGGACCTTTTGTTTTACGTTATTCAGGAGTTAAATAGGGTGGATTTACACCCTTCAAAAGTAGACAACTATGAAATGGGGCACATTTTCGAAGAACTCCTCCGCAAGTTTTCTGAAATGTCGAACGAGACTGCCGGGGAGCACTACACCCCGCGTGATGTTATTAGCCTTATGACGGAAATTCTATTTTCCCCGGACAAACAAGACCTCAAAAAACCTCATGTTATAAAAAAAATATATGACCCAGCCTGCGGAACCGGCGGTATGCTTAGCGTTTCTAAAGATTATATTTTAGAAAACATAAATAAGGAAGCCGATATATTTTTATACGGACAGGAGCTAAACTCCATTACCTATGCCATGGCAAAATCCGACATGCTTATAAAAGGCGATGACCCCGATCTTATTCGCGGCGGAGAGAAAGACCATTCCAAGGCCAGCACGCTCGCTAATGACCAATTTTTTGGCGAAGTGTTTGATTACGGACTTTCAAATCCGCCTTACGGCGTTGACTGGAAAAAAGACAAAGACTCCGTAGAACGCGAAGCCGCTCGCGGCTATGCCGGCAGGTTTGGCGCGGGTACGCCCCGCATTTCCGACGGCCAGCTTTTATTTTTACAGCACCTTATTTCCAAAATGAAACCGGAAAAAGACGGTGGATCCCGCATTGCCATTGTTCATAACGGTTCGCCCTTATTTACCGGCGATGCCGGAAGCGGCGAAAGTGAAATCCGCAGGTGGATACTGGAAAAAGACTTATTGGAAGCCATTGTAGCTTTGCCGGATCAACTTTTTTATAATACTGGCATTAACACCTATTTGTGGTTTGTTACCAACAGAAAATCCAAAGAAAGAAAAGGCAAAGTTCAGCTTGTTGATGCCCGCGGGTTCTTTAAAAAGACGCGCAAGAGCCTTGGCAGTAAGCGGCACGAAATTGACGCGGAATCAAAAAAGAAAGTAGTGGAACTTTATGAAAAGTATGAAGAAAATGAATTCTCCAAAATTTTTAAAACAACCGACTTTGCGTATAGACAGATAACCATAGAACGGCCGCTTAAGCTTAAGTTTGAAGTTACTAAAGATTCCCTAGACAAAATATCACACGAAAATGCTTTTAAAAAACTTCCAGCCAAGGAAATGGAAGAGATTATTACAATTTTTGGCCAGTTAGTAAAAGATTTTAAAATACCTTTAAACAGCAGGGGATTGTTTGTCCAAAAATTACAACCGTATTTTAAACATCTTAAAAAGAGCGCTACAATTATTAAAATTATTGTAGAAGCTTTAGGCGAGCGGGACGAAAACGCCGTCATCTGCCATGACAAAGACGGTAATGTTGAGCCAGATGGTGAGCTACGCGATTACGAAAACGTGCCATATGAAATGGATATTAAAGAATATTTTGAAAAAGAAGTTAAGCCCTATGTGCCTGACGCTTGGATAAACGAAACCGTCCGCGACCATAAAGACGGAAAAGTGGGTATTGTTGGCTACGAAATTCCTTTTACCCGCCATTTTTACAAGTACGAAGCTCCGCGCAGCCTTGAGGCCATAGAAACGGACATAGAAAAAGTGGAAAATGAGTTACTTAATTTGCTTAAACAACTATAAAATTTATGGATAACGACATTAAAAAAATTAAATGTCCAAATTGCGGGGAATTAATTTCAATTGACGA
>CAIWKW010000011.1 GCA_903913365.1 Candidatus Doudnabacteria bacterium
ATAATCACATTATGAAAAAAAATATATCCGTCCCAGGCGGAAAAAAAACGAAAATTGTTTGTACTTTAGGGCCGACTTCCGGGTCGGTTAAAATTATTACCGAAATGGTTAAGGCCGGCATGAACGTGGCCAGGCTGAATTTTTCCCATGGGGATTACGAAAGCCACGAAAAGTTGATTAGAAACGTGCGCGAAGTATCGGTAAAGCTGAGAGTGCCACTGGCCATTATTCAGGATTTGCACGGACCGAAAATTCGCATCAAAAATTTGAAAAATCCGATTGACGTTAAAATCGGCGAGACTGTAGTTATTGGCGAAGATTTTGATTTGGATGCCGAAGTGGTGCAAAGCATTAGGGTGCGCCAGCGCATTTTAATAGAAGACGGGCTAATAGAAATGGAAGTAAAAAAGGTTTCCGGGAAAAAAGTTTATTGTACCGTTCTCTCACCGGGAAAGATTCAGGATAAAAAAGGCGTTAATTTGCCGAGAACCCGTTTAAAAATTCCTATACTTACGGAAAAGGATGTAAAAGATTTGCAGTTCGGCTTAAAAATGGATGTGGACTATATTGCCTTGTCTTTTGTGCGAAGCTCCAGCGACGTCAGGCATTTAAAAAAGCTGATTGACAGATACAATCCCAAAAATTTTGACAAGCCGAAAATCATTGCCAAAATTGAAAAGCCGGAAGGCGTAAAGAATTTTGATGCCATACTAAAAGAAAGCGATGCGGTAATGGTGGCGCGCGGAGATTTGGGTGTGGAGATGCCGGAATCGGAAGTGCCGATTATTCAAAAAACCATTATCCAAAAAGCTCTTAAAGCGGCCAAACCGGTAATTGTGGCCACCCAGATGCTCGACAGTATGATAAGAAACCCCCGTCCTACCCGCGCCGAAGTTAGCGACGTGGCCAATGCGGTAATCGATCAGACCGATTGCGTTATGCTTAGCGGGGAAACCGCTTTTGGCAGATATGCCGTAAAAACCGTTCAGCAAATGGCCAAAATTATCGAAGTCACGGAAAAAAGCGCGTTTTTGCCCGGCCATAAACATTTGCTGGAAAAAATTATGTCCAAAAACGAGGCTATTGCCGACAGTGTCAGCGAGCTGGCGGCCAGCACCAAGGCCAAAATAATAATTGGGGCCACAGACAGCGGGTTTACGGCCAGGGAAGTTGCGCACGAACGCCCGGTAATGTCCAGTATTATTATGCTTACGCCGAAAGAAAAAGTGCAAAGGCAAATGTGTCTGATTTGGGGCGTAAAAAGTTTTTTGGTGCCCATGGTAAACACCTATGAAAAACTTTTGGATCTGATGATTACCACGGCCAAAAAGCACGAGCTGATTAAAAAAGGAGACAAATTGGTAATTGTTACCGGCGAGCCCATGGGGCAAAAAGAGAATTTAAATTTGGTAGAGGTAAAAACAGCATAATTTAGATATTTGGTGTTAGGTTTTAGATATTAGCTTAAGGAAAATTACGCAAGAAATTGCGTAATTTTTTTATTGTAATTTACTGGTATTTTGGCTATAATAATGCGACAAAGTTTGAAAGGAGGTCTGGTAATGTATCACTGGACCGTTCGCAATTGGTTAGCTGAAGATGGCCTCCATGGGCGCGAATTCGCTATTATCGTAGACGCCGATTTTATTAAGATGGCGAAGGTTTGCGCTCTGGAATGCGACCAGGAATCGGCTCAGGAAGGCGCCAGAATAAGAGCCCGCAAAGCCGGCTATAAGGTGGATGACAGCATGAATTTGCTGAGATTTGGCTGTTTGGGAATCCAGCAAATCGACCATCCTTATGGCGGCGATTGCCATTTATCCCTGGACACCAAATCTTTGGGTCCGGACTGTGCCGAATTCTGTACCAAAAATGTGGACAGAGCGGACCAGCAGTCCCTTTTGTTCGGCATTTGGGTCTGGTGGGCCGATTATGTTTCGGCACAGTTTTGACGGTTTTCCCCGCGCTTTGAACTTGTTTGGTTCTTGCGCGGGGATGTTTTATTTTTTGGGTTAAAATTTTGAGGCTGCCTTTTGAAATTTTCAGTTACTGGCCGTTATGTGCGGTTGTATTATAAGGGAATTTTGATTATAATTAGTCGGTTAAATGTTGGGCAAAGGAGGTTCATGAATCATGAATCATTGGGAAGTAGTTGTTTGGTCCGCAAAACAGGGGCCGCACGGACACGAATTTACTATAAGGGTCGACTCCGATTTTTTAGCCGCAGCAGGCGCGGCTGACTTTTCCCGGCAATCGGCCCAAAGAGAAGTTACCCGCCTTGCCAAAGAGGCAGGCTTGCAAGTGCCTATAGGTGCAAAGCTCCTTGTGTTCGGCGAGTACGGGGTGGAGGGCATCAATCATCCTCAAAATTCCGGATGCGGCCTTTATTTGGAAGCAACAGAAACGGGCGGGATTGTCAGGTCACACAACACGGATAGGTCCGACCAGCAGGCGTTTTTGATGGCAGTGTGGGTCTGGTGGATCCATGTTGTCATGCCCGGTTTGCTGGGCTAGGCAATTTTTTGTCGTCTTTCCACTCGGTAGCCACCCCGCACTTTGGACGTTTGTTCCAGGGTGCGGGGTGGTTTTAATTTATACGATTTTTGTGGTATAATAAATATACAAAATATTTATATAAAGGATTTGCTGCCGATTGAAAATTACATTCGGCAAAAGATCCATGGAAACAAAAAACTATGCCAAATAAAAGCGAGAAGTTTGTTTTATGGTTTGATGAAATCACCAAAAACGATATCCCGTTAGTCGGCGGAAAAAACGCCAACCTCGGGGAGATGTATCAAAATTTAACCCAAACCGAAAGCAAAACGTTTAAGGGTGAAAAAATTAGCGTTCCTTATGGTTATTCCGTTACCGCTGCGGCATACCGCTATTTTATGTCCGAAAATAAGCTGGATGTAAAAATAAAAAAGATTTTGGACAAATTGGATACCAAAGACATACGCCAGCTTGAAGAAGCCGGGCAGGCAGTTAGGCAAATGATTTTAGCCGCGCCTTTTCCCAAAGATTTGGAAGACCAAATCTGTACCGCCTACGAGGAAATGGCAAAAAAACTTAATTTGAATGCAAACGTTTTGGATGTGGCGGTTCGCAGTAGCGCCACAGCCGAAGATTTGCCCAATGCCAGTTTTGCCGGCCAGCAGGAATCTTATTTAAATATTTTAGGCAATCATTCTTTGCTCGAGGCCATAAAAAAATGTTTTGCCTCGCTATTTACCAACCGCGCAATTTCTTACCGGGTGGACCAGCATTTTGATCATTTTAAAATTGCTCTTTCCGCGGCCGTACAAAAAATGGCCCGTTCCGACAGGGGAGCGAGCGGGGTTATGTTTACCTTGGATACGGACTCGGGTTTTAAAAATATTGTTTTGATTAATGCGGCGTATGGACTTGGGGAATTTGTGGTTAAAGGCGTGGTTACTCCGGACGAATATATGGTGTTTAAACCAACTTTAGCTCAAGGGTTTAAATCTATCATTAGCCAGAGATTGGGCAGCAAAGAGAAAAAATTGATATATGCCACGGAAGGAACAAGCCCAACCAAAGAAGTGCCTGTTGTGGAAGCCGATCGCCATCAGTTTGTGTTAAGCCAGGAACAGATACTTCAGCTGGCCAGCTGGGGAATGATTATTGAAGAGCATTACGGCAGGCCAATGGATATTGAATGGGCTTACGATGGCGTTGAAAAAAAACTGTATATTGTGCAGGCCAGGCCGGAAACAGTGCAGGCTCGCAAAGACGGTACGGTACTGGAAGAATATGTGCTTCTTGAACACGGGAAAATTTTAACCGAAGGAGCGGCGGTTGGTGCAAAAATTGGCCAAGGCAAAGCCCGCTATATTAAAGACGCTTCGCAAATAAACGAATTTATGCCGGGAGAAGTTTTGGTTACGGAAATTACCGATCCGGACTGGGAACCTATTATGAAAGTCGCTTCGGCCATTGTCACCAATGCCGGCGGGAGAACTTCCCACGCGGCCATTGTTTCCAGAGAACTTGGTATTCCGGCCGTGGTTGGCTGCGGCAACGCCACAAAAGTTATTACCACGGGTATGCCGGTTACCGTTTCCTGCAGCGAGGGGGAAAAAGGCCGAATTTACGACGGCATGCTCAAGTTCAGGCTGGACAAGCACGATTTAAAGGATTTTAAGCAGCCCAAAACCGAAATTAAAATGATTGTGGCCGATCCGGAATTGGTTTTCGGCTACTCCTTTATTCCCAATCGCGGCGTAGGCTTGGCCAGGGAAGAGTTTATCATTTCCAATTTTATCAAAGTTCATCCTAACGCCTTGCTTAACTTTGACAAGCTTACGGACGAACATTTAAAACAGCAGATTGAAGAAATTACCGTTGGCTATAAAAATAAAGTTGATTTTTATGTGCATAAGCTGGCTTTTGGTATCGGCATTATTGCCGCAGCTTTTTATCCGTATGAAGTAATTTTAAGATTTAGCGATTTTAAAACGAATGAATACGCCAATTTAATCGGCGGTAAGGACTACGAGCCAAAGGAAGAAAATCCGATGATAGGCTGGCGCGGAGCTTCCCGCTATTACGATCCGAATTTTAGCGAAGCGTTTGCATTGGAATGCCAGGCGGTAAAAAAAGTTCGCGAGGAAATGGGACTTTGGAATTTAAAAACCATGATCCCGTTCTGCCGCACGCCTGAAGAAGGGCAGTCGGTTTTGGATGAAATGGCCAAAAATGGGCTTAAGCGGAAAATGGGAAAAAGGGTAATGGAATACAAAGGCCATGAAATGCACGAGTCTTTGGAAGTTTGGGTTATGGCGGAAATTCCTTCCAATATTTTGCAGGTGGAAGATTTTGGGAAATTATTTGACGGCTTTTCTATTGGCAGCAACGATTTAACCCAGCTGACTTTGGGCCTGGACAGAGACAGCAAGATTGTGGC
This sequence comes from Candidatus Doudnabacteria bacterium, assembly GCA_903913365.1. Taxonomy (GTDB): domain Bacteria; phylum Patescibacteriota; class Doudnabacteria; order UBA920; family UBA920; genus PALSA-1336. The sequence continues at coordinate 4,931 of CAIWKW010000011.1, forward strand.
GCACATTGGCAACGAAAAAAATAAATCGGTTTTAATTTTAATTCACAATCTAATTAAAAAAGCCCACGAGATGGGGCTTAAAGTCGGCATTTGCGGCCAAGGCCCTTCCGATTTCCCGGACTTTGCGGAATTTTTGGTTAAGGAAGGAATAGACAGTATTTCCTTAAACCCCGATACCGTGCTTAAGGCTACCTTAAATATTAAGGCGGTGGAAGAAAAAATAGGCAAGTAGCGGGCGCAGATATGTCCCATATAAATTTGTTTTTAGCTTTCGAGATTTTTGGATTTGTCGCTTTTGCGGCAATTTTAGCCAGGGAAATTTATCAGCGCAACAAGCTGAAGGTTTTTGAGCTTTTTAGCTGTGCTGTTTTTGGCATAATTTTGGAAGCGGGCGATATTTATTTGGGGAAAGCTTATTCTTATAACCCGGCTTTTTTGGTAAAAATAGCGGGCGTGCCTTTAGTTATTGGCCTGGGCTGGGCCGTAATAGTTTATTGCGCCATGCTGCTCAGCGACCAGTACAGAATTCCCTGGCAGCTGAGGCCTTTTATGGATGCGCTTACCGCCATAATTTTGGATTTATCCATAGACGCGGTTGCCATACGCCTCGCATTTTGGAAATGGATGATACCGCTGGATCAGGAATTTTACGGAGTACCCATAGAAAATTTAATCGGCTGGGTACTGGTGGTGCTGGCTTTTTCTTTTGTCATAAGGTTTATTCGAACCTTAAATGTAAAAAGGGTTTTAACAAAGGTTTTGATGATCTTGAGCCCGGCCGTCTCCTATATTTTACTCTTGTTCGGCATGGCAGTTTTTAACGTAATTATTATGTTGCCGTATCAAATTAACCACAGGTACGACACGGTAATATTAAATTCGCATCCGAATTTGGCTGTTTTATACGATCCGCAGGTTCAATTGTGGAAGGAGGCAGTTTTTGTTGTTTTGCTGGTGGAGCTGATTAATATTGTAATTTGGGCAATCGTAAAAAACCGCCATAAGTATCTGCGCCGGTTTGATTTGTTGTCGTTTATTATTATGTCCTGCCTGCATTTGTTCTTTTTTACGGCCATTTTTATTGCCGGCATAAGCCGTCAGTTGCCAATTTTGATAATTATCAGCTTAATTTCTTTTTTGGCTTATTGCCTGCTGCACTTTTTGCCGTATCTATTGCGTCCGGGGGTAATCTATTTTTTTAAGGACGCGGAAAAAGTTTTGAAGAAAGAAGAAAAAATGGTGGAAGAAATTATTCAGGCTGAGTTTAAATAAAGTTAATAAAATTCCAAAACAAAAGGCTCAACATAATGTTGAGCCTTTTGTGGCGGAAACG
>CAIWKW010000012.1 GCA_903913365.1 Candidatus Doudnabacteria bacterium
CGCAAAACTGTCCAAAATCTGCATGCCAAAACCTTCGTAAAAACTGGGCAGGACAAGCAGTTCCGCTTTGGTCAAAATGTAATTTCTCTCTTCATCGCTTACGCGGTTTAAGTATATGACAAACTCCCTGTTATCTGTAATTTTTTCCAATATCTTTTCATATTTCCACCCCGGCTTTCCAACCACAACCAATTTGTATTCCGAAAGTTCCGGTTCTTCCCGTCTTAACGACTTAACAGCATCAATCAGTCCTTCCAAATTTTTTCTCGGCTGAAGCGTTGAAATAAACAGCACAAACTTAGCCGGCAGCTGGTAGGAGGGAGAAGATAGCCAAGCAGAGGCCTTGTCACTTGTCACTTTAAACTTGTCGCTGCTTTGATACCCATGATGCACCACCGCCACCTTGCCTGCATCAACCTTATAAAATTTTATCAAATCTTTTTTGGTGGCTTCCGAGACCGCAATAACTTTGTTTGCGGAAGATACCGCAAAGCCGGTTGACCACTCCAAAAACAGCCGATTAAACAAAGTAAAAGTCTCCGGATAAAACTTCCAGGCAATATCGTGAATGGTTACAACGGTTTTTTTCGGGTGAATTAAAGGCAAAGCCGAAGCCGGAATCATCAATACGTCAACCGGATGAATCAGCATTTCCCAGCTAATTCTTATTTGCGTCCAAAATATTGGAAAGTGAATAACTCTTACTGAAAAATTCTCAGGCAAACTTTTAAACCAATCTTCCGGCCGAGTTCTTAAATACAAAACATACTTATTCACAGTATCAATTTTGGCCAAATTTAAAATTAAATTCTTGGCGTAATATTCCACCCCGGTTTTAACCGGATTATTGGCTCTTTCCGCTTCTATACCTATAATCATAATTATTTGCCGTTTTAAGACCGCACGGATATTTAATCTAATTATAGCGAAATTTTCGGTTTTTGCCCAAAATTTAATTCCCGCCCCAATTTAACGGAGCGGGAATTAACTGAAATTAGAACATATTCTAATTAAAAAATTTTCCAAACAGTGCAAGTTATTAACCCTAAACACAACCTCCCTAGAAACTGCAAAGCTTACTTTTTAACCGGCTTGGGCAATTTGGAAGAGGTGGTTGAAGTTGCTTTTTGTATCACTGTCTTATGGAACTGTACGGGAGAAGAGAATGATATGGAATAAATGTCGTCCTGCAATTCGTTGCCGTTGGCAAAAAAATAAATCATACCACCCGCGACTGCCGCTATCACCAAAACAATAATAATTGCCCAAACAGTTTTGATTTTTTTGGAACTTGGTTTTTTGCTTTCGTTTTCCATAGATATTTCGCTTAGCTTATTAATTTTTAATTATATCGGCATAAATTGCCGGTTATAAAATTACCTGACTTCTTTTATGGTTGGCACCGATTTGCCGCTGTAAAAAGGAATGTAGCCCATATCCATATTCAGCGGTATGTAGCCGGTGGTGGCATTATAATTTATCGAGAATTGATTGTTAAACCTGGAAGATATGGCGTTGGGGTCGGAAGGCGCGGACACTTGGGCAAAGTAAGTAATGGTGGCAATCCCTCCCCAGTTGGAGCCAACCTTGCCGGGGATTATTTTATTGCCGGAAGGAATAGTAAAGGTTAAAGTGGTAACCGTTCCAACAATGCTTTCCGCTGGCGTAAGCGATACGCACTTGGAATTAAAACAATATACGGCCTGATATCCGGCGGTGGGTTTTTGCAAATTAAGCATGGTGTCCACAACCTGATTAACTGTGGACGAAGCCGTGCCTTGATCATTGCACAAATCCAAACGGAAAGCCAAAATATCCCCGGTATTTACGGTATAATCGCTCGGAAGCGGCACAAAATTGGTACATTGATTCCCGCTATTTGCCGGAGTTGGGGAGCCGTTAACAGAAATAATCTGCTTGTCGGAATCGAACATATTTGCAGCCGGAGGGGAAGTGACAATAATACTGCCAACGGTACTGGTGCTGTTGCAGGCTTGTTTGTCCGAAACTCCGGAGGGTTTTGTGGTAACACATTGCACGTCGTAAGCACCCGGAGTAACCGGTGCAGTACACACAAAGTGCCTGGTATTGCAAGTGTAATTTAAGCCGGAAGTGCACGGACCGTAAGCGGCGCTGGTTGTGTCCAAAGTACAGTTTTGACCGTTAATGCTTGCCGAAACATTATTTAAATTTCCAATGCTATAATCGCAGTAAGCGTCAACATTAGTGCCTCCCGGAACGCTGGACTGCCCTACCCTGCTCCAGTCTTTGTCCAATGTGGGATTAATACACACCGGATTTGGTCCGCAATTATACTGCAAATTCCCGCTGGCATCGTTTTGGAATTGCCACCACCTGTTTGTTCCTGTAGAACTTTCTTGAAATTGATAAGAATTCGTATTGTAAGCTCCTTGAGGTGACGGTGCATAAGTGGTTGACGGGAAAAAAGGATTGCCATAGCTATTCCAACTGTAATGATTATTTCTCGCCACATCCCAACCGCTAAAAGTTGCCGTCATTTCCCAATATGGCTGAATCGACAGGCCTCCGCCAATAGTTATAGTCTCGTTTAAGCCGGTAACCGGATTATAACCTTTGGGGAGAGTTGCTCCGGACATAAAAACATTAAAATAATTGTTCCAATAACAGTTCGAGCCGGCAGTGTTTCCGGAACAATTGGCGCTGCTATAAATACTGGGAATCAAATTAAGGAAATTGTTATGAACAATATGACTGCTGTCGGTTAAAAATACAAAAGCTTGTCCAATAATATAGCCGGAGTAGTTATATGAGTAGGCAAACCCTGTGGGCTGATAGGGAGAATTGGCATTGGCTCCGCCGTCCACCGTACGCCAGGTGTTGTCGCAGGTATACGGATTTGGCGGACCGCCGGTGGAATAGCTCGCGGTGCAAGACGCGGGCGGGTTGGACGTATAAGTTCTAACCCAAGAACCGGCATTTTGACAATACCAGCTGGTGGCGCCAAAAGAAGGTGGAAAACTTGGCACAGTGGTTATCGGGTTTGCCCCAATACTGTCGGCTGTCATCCAATTATTGTTATTGCAAAAAGATTTATCAACAGCTCCATTATAATAAGTTGCCGGAGGCAGACCGGAATAATTAGTGTCGGAAGGAGTATATGCTTTAGCTGCCGCGCCGCAAGCGGACGGGGTGTAGCAATAACACATATTACCTACTAACGGAACAGTAAAATTATACGCAGTACCCTCGGAACAAGCGGGACTGGTACCGCAGCAGGCATAGCCTTCGGTTCCGCAGGGTATGCCCTGGGATACAAACAAAGTTGTTTGTCCGCTTATTGTACTGCTTCTTGGATTGCCGATTAAATTGGCATCAACATCATAAGTAAAAGCCCCGCTGCCAACTCTGCCGCTGTTATTTTGCAAATTGTTTATCCAAACCGCGCTGCTGGTTAAAGTCCAAGGACATCCGCTTTGAGTTAAAACAATACCCACATTGCCCGGGTGCGCGCTGTTGTCAAAATCCATAAAAACTTTATCCAAAGTATAGGTACATGCCGAAGGCGGACTGGCTTGGCAGTTGGCGGTAATACCACCGACAGTACACGTCCAGTTCCAAGGGCCGCTTCCGGTAACCGAGGAAGTTGTATTGCCTGCGCCGCACAAATTAGTGGTTGGCTGTGAGCTGGTTATGGAATTATTGGCACTGCCGCAAGCCGCCACTGCCGGAGGATTCGCGCTGCAGGCAACGGAAGCGGATGTAGTGTTGGTGCAAGTCCAGTTCCAAGGACCGCTGCCCGAAACAGAAGAAGGGTAAGCGGTATTGCCGGCAGCGCAAAGAATATTGGAAGCCGGGGCCGTGCTAACCGTGGTCCCATTAGCGGTTCCGCACTTGCTGGCGCTCGGATTATTTACAATCATGGAAGCGCTGGCAGTAACTGTATTATTACCGGAATCGGTAACCTTATAATGCACGGTATAAGTACAGCCCGCGTAAGTGGAAAGCACGGAACCGGAAACACTGCCGCTGGCGGTTGAAGCAACAAAACCATGAGTGTCGGGACAGCCGGTTCCCGCGGTTAAATCTGCCGTGTAAGTAGACCCGGAAGTTGAAGTTGATTTCCAAGCCCAAGTAACAGTATCCCCTACATTCACGTTGGCGCTGGTCAGGCCGTTTATTGTAACGCTCGCTTGAGGAGCAGTAGAAGCGCAAGTGTTGGAGGTGTTACAACTAAGACCCGCGTTACAGGTACTGCCGGTACAACAAAGTTGTCCTGATCCGCCGCAAGTTGCGCATTGATTTGTACCATTACAAGCAGTACTCACACAACATAAATTAATGGTACTATCGCAAGCTTGGCCAAGGGTTTTGCAAGCCGCGGGCACTACCTGTACTTTAACCGTAGACGTAGCAAAAGCGCCGGAACTGTTTTGCGTGGCATAAGTAATTGTATAAGTATTGTTGGCCTGACAAGCGTTGGTTTGGGGCGTAGATGTTCCGGCCAGAGAATTTACTCCCCAATTATAAGTTGTACCGAGATAATTTATCGGGCTGCAAGTGTCGGTTTTGCCATCGATATAGGTTGAAGAAGCGGTTACCGCTCCCCCGCCTGCCAGCCAAACATATTGTAAAGTGTCCCCAATTTTTGCCGTTACCGTTGACCCAAGCGCTGTCCCAAGCGTAACATCTTTTACCTGCAAACTCGCCGTGGGCAAAGTGTCCTGGGTAACGGGAGCCGTGCAATTAACATTAACTGTGGCTACGGATGATGTTGAAACCCCATTTGTAGTTCCGCTAACTGTTATTGATACGGTACTGTTCCCTTGAACGTTATTACAGTTAATTTGAATACTGCCAATACCCAAATTTCCTGGTACTTGAGCTGTTGCGTTTTGTCCTTTAACAATTAACAACGCAAAAAACAGAGCAAACAAAATACTAAGTTTACCGGAAATTTTTAGATATTCCTTTATTTTTTGTTTCATATTTAAAACCAAAAATGATTTTTATACCTGCAATAATTATAACATTTTTTATTTAGGTGTCAAATTTTAAATCCGCTACTTTAAGGAGTACAACAAAGGTGCTCTTTGCCACCCAAGAAAATCCTCAGTTGGCAAAGAGCACCTTTGTTTGTTCAGTTAAATTTTAGTGTCAAACCTAAAATCCCGATCATTTAAAAAGCACAGGCTCCACTGCGTCTCGGGATATTCTGCCGAGCCTCTCCTCCTAATATAGGAGGAGTACCCCGCG
>CAIWKW010000013.1 GCA_903913365.1 Candidatus Doudnabacteria bacterium
AACTTTCCAAAAACGAGGCCAAAATTAAGCTTACCCAAATAAACAAATACCCACAAAGTACGAAGAACAGAAAAGCCGAAATCATAAAAAAATTTAAACTTCCAAAAAATATTGCAAAACTTGCATCTGTTTTGTCTTTTTCAATTTGGATGCAGGACCATAGAAAAGGCGTTGCCTGGCGGAGTTCCGAAATAGCAACTCAGTTCAGCAAACATTTGGCAAAAAAAATTGGCGTTAGCCTAAACGAAATTTTGCATTATTCGGCAGATGAATGGCGTCATTCATTTATTACCGAAAAAAAACTTTCGGACAAAATATTTAATTCAAGAAAAAACAAACTTTACACAATGTACTCCCGCAGAGGTTTTTATACGTTTCTTACCGGAAAAGCAGCCGAACGAATAGCCAAACATTTTAAAGGCTTGAAAAAGACTGACGAGAGAAAAAAATTAAGCTTACTCTCAGGAACCGTGGTCAGTAAAGGTTCAAAAATTATCCGGGGAACTGTAAGGATTTTAACTTCGGCCAGAGACTCCAGTAAAATGAAACCGGAAGAAATTTTGGTAACAGCAATGACATCACCCGATTTTATAAATGCCATGCGCCTTGCCAAAGCCATAGTAACCGACGTAGGCGGTCTAATGTCCCACGCAGCCGTAATTTCCCGCGAACTGGGCATCCCCTGCATAGTAAATACCAAATACGCCACCAAAATATTCAAGGATGGTGATATAATAGAGGTTGACGCTAATAAAGGGCTTGTAAAGAAACTTAATTAAAATAACCGCAATTTTATGGTAACTTGGAAAAGGCTAAAAAATAAAACCGTTGCGCGAAACCCTCTTTTTGAAACGCAAATGCACAGGGTAAAATTACCAAACGGCAAAATAATAGAAGATTATCTTCACATAAAGGCCAAAAATGGAGCAATGATTATTCCAATCACTGAAAATAACGAAATTGTTTTTATCAGACAATACAAATACGCGATAAATAAAACCATTCTAACTTTGCCGGGCGGCTTGGCTGACGAAAAGGAAAATCTGACCAAAACAGCCAAAAGAGAACTTTTGGAAGAAACAGGATACAGTGCCAAAGCCTTAAAGAAGCTTGGCCACTTTTATCCCCTGCCGGGAAATATTACCCAAAAAACCGACGTTTTTTTAGCCACCGGATGTAAAAAAATTCAGAATCAAACTTCTCCGGACGAAACGGAATTCATTAAAGTAAAATTATTTCCCCTAAAGGCATTGCCAAATTTTATAAAAAATAACGAGATTAACGACAGCATGTCATTGGCCGCATTAACATTCTTTACTAATTCAATAAAAAATAATCCCTATGTTAAATAAAAACACCCATGGTTTTGCCGAAAGGCTTCTTGGCTTGGCAAAAAAACATCGAATGAAAATTGCCATTGGACTTGACCAGCCTAACGCGGAAATTATTAAACATTTAAAAAAAGCCACGAAATTGGTTGACCTTGTTATTGTTGGCGGCAAGGTAAAAGGTTTTGAAAATATTGTTATAAAAGAACCGAAAGATATAGCAGACAAGCTGACTGAACTGGCAGATAGCGGCTATATTGACGGCATAGTTCGCGGGCAAATCCACCCCAGGGCTTTGTTTTTGCCGCTTTTTCAAAGAATGGGTAAAGAACTTTCTTACTTTAACGGCGAAAAGCAGGAAACAGCTTTGGTGTTTGAAAATAAAAAGACCAAGCGGTTTTTTGTTTTAGGAAC
>CAIWKW010000014.1 GCA_903913365.1 Candidatus Doudnabacteria bacterium
GGGCCTCAAAATGGCCTTGGATAAAATTGATTTGGTAATTAAAACCATCCGCGCGAGTAGCGACAAAGATGAGGCCAAAGTCAATTTGATGAGTAAGTTCAAATTTACCGATCGCCAAGCCACCGCGATTTTGGAAATGAAACTTCAACAATTGGCCAATTTGGAAAGCCAAAAAATTGAAGACGAATTAAAAGAAAAGAAACTTCTGATTGCCGAACTGGAAGGTATTTTACAATCCAATAAAAAAATCCTGGCTATTATTAAAAAAGAGGTTTTGGAGCTTAAGGAAAAATACGGCGACGAGAGAAAAACCGCAGTGGTCAAAAATGCCATTGGCTCATTTTCGGCCGAAGATTTAATTCCGGAAAGCAACGTAATTATTACCATTACCAAAAGCGGTTATGTTAAACGCCTGGCGCCGGACACCTACAAAACCCAAAGCCGCGGCGGTAAAGGCGTAATTGGCCAAACCTTAAAAGACGAAGACGTGGTGGACAAAATGATTGGTTCCAACACCCACGACGATATTTTATTCTTTACCAACAAAGGCCGGGTGTTCCAAACCAAAGTTTACGAACTGCCCGAAGGTTCGCGCACCAGCAAAGGCCAAGCCTTGGTTAATTTCCTCCAGCTCCAGAACAATGAAACCACTCAAGCCGTGTTGACCTTCTCCAAAAAAGATTCCGCCAAATTCCTGGTTATGGCCACCAAAAACGGACTTATTAAAAAAGTTGAGCGCGAAGAATTCGCCAAAGTCCGCAGAAGCGGCATGATTGCCATTACCTTAAAAGACGGCGATGAACTGAAGTGGGTGGATACCACCTCGGGCGACGACCAAATTATGCTTTCCACGGAAGACGGCAAAGCCATTCGCTTTAAGGAAAAAGACGTTAGGGCCATGGGGCGATCCGCTTCCGGCGTTACCGGCATGAGGACGAAAAAAGACGACAAAATTATTTCCATGGACGTAATCCGTAAAGATGACGATGTTAAAACTTTGGAAGTACTGGTGGTTACCGAAAACGGACTAGGCAAAAAAACCGAACTTGGATTTTATAAAATTCAAAACCGCGGCGGCAGCGGTATTAAAACCTTGAAAATTTCCCCCAAAACCGGCAAAATTGTGGCTATGTATATATTAAGCAGCAACGAAGAGCACGATTTGGTAATTATTTCCAAAGCCGGACAAACCATCCGCACTCCGCTTAACTCCGTCTCTACTTTAGGCCGCGCCACCCAAGGCGTCCGCGTAATGCGCCTGGAAGACGGCGACAAAGTGGCGAGTGCTATGATAATTTAAAACTTTATGTTGATTACAAAAACCAAATTTATTTTATCTTCCTTTGCCAAAAACCTCTCGGCCTGACCGAGAGGGGAGTTTTGAATTCAAAGACTTCAAAACCGCCCTTTCGGGGGCGGTTTTATTTTTGGCAAGGAGGAATTTTGTGATTTACAGAAGTGTTGGCAATAACCTTACCGTAAATTTACACAATTTGCGGCTACCTATTAAACACGAACAAGTCAGGCTAATGCTCTGGCAATTGGGGTTTGCAGAAAACAAATTTGATTTAACTTTTTTGGCCAGAGGTCTGGTCGGAAAAAGCCAATATCAACGCGGTGCCAAATCTGACCAAGCGCCAAGTATTGTAGATTGCAGCAGTATGACCAAATGGCTTTATGGACAAATTGGGATTTGGCTACCCAGGCACTCCATAGACCAACGAAGCATGGGAAGGATAATAAATAGACCTCAGGAGGGTGATTTAATCTTTACTGCGGGATTTCGTAACTACTATTGGGACAACCCTGCTGATGGTGTCGGGCATGTTGGCATTGTGACACGCGACATCACGATAATACACGCTGCCAATACTCAGCGCGGCATAGTAGAGGACCCGTGGGAAGAATTTTGCAAAAAACAGGAAAACTTTCGTGGACTGAGACGTTACCTGCCGCCCTCGCGCGATTCGCTGTTTATACAAATGCCGAATAAGCAAGTAGAAACCGACCGAGAGCTTCGCTGGTTAATTTTGCAACACCTCTGAATGAAAATATCCTGGACTAAAAGCTCAGGAATAAAGCAAGGGCGAACCGAAGGTTCGCCCTTTTTGCTGCATCAGTGCCGCTTGATGCGCTTGGAAAAAACAAAGTAGCCGCGCAGTTCGTTTTTACCGGTTGGACTAAAACGATATGCTCCTGCTACGCCAACGTCCCAGCCCCCATGTTGTCCCAAGTTATAGCTTAGCCCCGGACCAACGGCAACTGATTGCCGGCTCAAGCGATGTACGTTTTCCGTTTCTTGCCTAAAACTCAGCCCCCGCCACAGTCGTTCCTCCACAGTAACAAACTCGTAAAGAGCCGGCGAGGGGGTCCACAACATCGCAGGCTCAACGTAAACCGCTATCCGCTGCTTCTGCCAGCGAAACCGGCTGTCAACCGACCACAAACCTCCTACCGAGCTGTATTGTTTCTGAACCATTTCTTCCACCCACCAATTTTCACCGCGATAGCCAAGTCCAAAAAATAAGTTGGTGTTGTTGGGTGATTGAGTCTTCAGGTTTGTGATCGACCACACCGGGACGAACCATCTGTCGGTCAGGTCGACTGTAATGTGAGCCACCGTACGGCTCTGTAAATCCTGAGCTGACGCGCTCACGGCAAAAAGTCCAAGAGCAGAGACAAGCACAGCCACAAGCGACCATTTAATCAACTGGCGCATGGCCAAATAATATTTCATTGACACTGTTAGTCCGCATTCAGATTTAAGCTTACTGGCTATAGTCCAAATACAGACTGAAAAAACAAAAAAAGCAAGAAATAAAATTTTCACCTCATCCTCCTTTTCATTCCACTTTTTTATACAATTCTTCCCTGAGCTTCTCCTTTAAAAATTCCTCCATAGATTTACCTGTCACGGATTCCAGCACCAAGCACAGAGCCCAAATCTTCTCCCTAAAAGATTTTTGCTGGTCGGATGGCATCAAAGCATCCTCGCAAACTCCTTTCAGCTCCTCATAGCTCATTTCTAACGAACCGGCTAAACTGGTTAAAGTTTTATCCGAGGGCTTAAGTGTTCTCCCTCTAGTGATGCTGTAAATAATGGGGGCACAAACACCGGACTTGCGAGCAAGATCCATTTGCGACATATCAAGCTCTCTAAGCCTGTTTTTTACAAACTCGGCCAATGTTTCCATTTTTGCTCTCCATTTGCCTTAATCTCTCTTCCAAAACATTTACTTGTCTTTCGCGCCGAATATGAAGGCAAATAACTGCCAACATGGCGCAAGCAAGGCCAACGTCTAAATTTGTAATTGTCAATTTTGATGACACTATCCGGAAAAACTTCATGGTGAGAAGAATCTCAGCGCCAGTGAAGTAAAATACGGCAATGCTTAAACTTGCCTTAAACAGGTCGCTCAACCACTGCATCCTTCCTCCTCTATAAAACAAACAGCCTTGACTGTTTGATAGAAAAGCATATAATATTTGTGTTGAGTGGCCAATACTACCATATGGTAGCGAATGCCACCACACATTAATATTATAGTTATGTACCAGGAAATATTTGAAAACTTAGGACTTTCGCCAAACGAGGCAAAAATATACGAATCTCTTATTGATATTGGGGAGTCGGGTATTAGCGACATTGCCGTTAATGCCAATATTCATAGGCGCAATGCCTATGACGCCATTCACCGGTTAATTGAAAAAGGCTTGGTTTTCCAAATTTTTTCCAGCAAAGAAAATAAATACAATGCGGTTGACCCGGATAAACTTTTGGAGCTCTATTCGGAAAGAGAACAAAAGCTCCAAAGGATCTTGCCTGAGCTTAAGAAAAAATTTACTCAAAGGCACGCTCCCCAAGAAGCGTATATTTACCAAGGCTTGGAAGGGCAAAAAAATATATTCCGGGATATGTTGAGAGTAGGGCAGGACAGCTATTTTGTCGGGGCAAAAGGCGGCTGGTATGACCCGAGAATTGAAGCTGCCAGACAGGCTTTTTTTAAAGAAGCCAAAAAGAAAAACATTAAATTTATTCAGCTGTTTGATCCAAACATAAAAGAAGTACTGCCGAATTTTCCCAAATACTTTGAGGGAGATTTAAAGTATCGATTTTTACCGAAAGAGTATGCCAGCAATTCAGTTATCCATATTTTCGGCGATTACGTTATAACTTATACCGGACTAAGCATAGGCAAAATAGAAGAAAATACGGTATTTTTTGTACTCCACAGCAAAGACTTGGCGGAAAGCTACCGCAAGTGGTTTTGGTTTATGTGGAATCTTTCCAAAAAAAATTAACAAAAAACTCCGGACATTACATCCGAAGTTTTTTTAAATCACCCTTAGGCCCCTTTAAGAGATTGTATGGTTCAGTGAATCTTAGGTAAAATCCAAAAGGGTCTTCTACCCGAAAATCCATCAACCCCCAGGAATGTGTCCGTAACTCTTCTACTATATTTAACCTGTCTTTAATTTTATTATAGTAGTCTTTTATGTTTTCTATCATAAACACCAACTCAACCCCATAGCCTTTTTTTGTGTCTTTCGGGAAATGACCAAAATAACTATGGTCATAGACCTTATTATTACCCGGCCAGAAAGCAATTAAATTTCCACCCCTTTCCAGTACTAGATAATTTTTGTCGGCCTCAAGCCATGGCTCTCGTACTTTTTCAAAACCTAAAATATCAATATAAAATCTTTCGACTTTTTCAAAATCAGAAACATGCAATTCTACATAAGATTTATTTGAAACAGCAATATTTGTCATAAAATCAAATTCTGGTGGGCATTATTTGACCATGTTGGAACCATTATATCCCAAAATTCATTGCAAATCCAGCGAACTGTTTGATATACTTTGATTATGGAAATCTCCGAAGAAAAGTTTAATCAGCGCAAAATCGAAGCCGAAAGCTTTTATAAATCCATTGGACCTATCAAATGCCCGTACTTTAACGGCGACTGCGTTTATTTTAATTCCCAGGGCTTTGAACATCTGGTGTTTAAGGAATGGAACAAAACCAGATCGCAACAGGAGCAGTATACCCGTTTTAGGTTGTTGCCTCTGGCTGTCAGCGTAATCAAGAAATCCGGCACTTTGCAGGAATTTGACGAAAGAAAACTCTTTGTCCGCCGCAAGTCCAAAGACGGCTGGAACAAAATAATGAAAATCGTAAAGTACTATATTTTTGTGGCCATTGTAGGCGAACTGCGGCTTAAAGTCATTATTAAAGAAATTGAAGGTGGCCAAAAAAACTTTCACAGCGTTTATCCTTCGTGGCAGGTGGTGGTTGATGACGGCGGAGTTAAAAAGAAAAAATTCTTTACCGGCGAGCCGGAAACCGACTAAAATAAAGGGCAAATAAAAACGCACCTGTCTGCGGTTTATGATTGACCGCGAGGGGGCCGAAGCCCCTACAAGTGCTAAATACAATTTACACCAAACTCGAACGGATGTCAAGGTTTTGGTATTTTTTAGTTTTGTCTAATTATTATAGCTTAGCAGTAACGTTAAAAATTTAAAAACTTTAAAATTGATGACGAGCCAAAAAATTTGATCTTGTTTTAATATAACTACTTTTTTAGTCAA
>CAIWKW010000015.1 GCA_903913365.1 Candidatus Doudnabacteria bacterium
CAAAAAAACGCCTCAATTAAAAGATATTTTTGCCAAATAATAAAAAATCCCACAAAGGTTTGTGGGTTATCCTTAGGATAAGCCAAGGACTGTTTTTAGAAAAGGTTCTATCTCTTTAAATCGCCTATGAAATGTTTTGTCTATTGTCACCGTAGACAAATGATATTCAGCTTGTCCGCGTAAATCTTGTAAAACTAATTTGTCGTGTTTGCTCCCTAATTCAACGGACAGGCTTAAAAGTGAGGCGAAAAGCCAGTGCATATTTTTTCCGTGATTCTTGGCTGCCGCTACCTGTAGTAGGTCTGCGCAGAATCTTATGTTTTTACGTAAAACGTGAAACTCATGTGCCGAGAGTTTATTTTTCTCCAACGATTTTTCAATTTGAGACAACACCATTAGTGCATGTTTTCTGACAGCTTTGCTGCTGGCTAAATTTATGACTATATCTTTGCAATCTAGCTCGGCGAGGCATAAGCGCATGCCGGGTTTTTGAGAAGCACCCAACCAGTATCTGTCATTACATTTTCCCAGTAGAGAAATAAATTTGTGGAAATCTTTGGGGCACTTATGTGCTTTATCAAAAAAATTATAAATGGCCCTTAGTACAAGTCCCAGACGCCTAATCTTTTTTAGGTATTTTCTTTTGTGTTGGCTGGGTTTAGACTCCAGGAATTTTTCAATCTTCTCTTTTTCGAGAAAAAGTAAGAAGGCCCTACTAGCTTCTTTAAAACATTGCCTGCGGTACTTTTTTGTAAACGTATAAGCGAATTTACTTAATGGCGGATCCATATCCGGCTTTACTCTGATTTGCTCAAAGTGCGTAAGTAAGATTGACATTTTACCTCCTTAATTGACAAGGCGTCTAACAAAAGTATATCTTTATTTTAAAAAAATGAAAAGATGATTTGTCGCACAATAAAAAGTGGTAATAAAAAAACCTGCGACGTGAAGCTCGCAGGGATCTACTGTGGGGATGCCTTTTCAGGCCTGCTTTTGCCGGCTGGGCTGCGGATGACACTCCCGACAATTGGGATCGTCGCATCCGCCGCCAATGATCCGGCTGAGCAGCGAAGCAGCCACCAGTGAACCGAGAAGATTGACCGGTTCGGGCTCGGACGCCTGCTCGACGATATGCCAGTCCTTACGCAGCGCCATATTCTCGACGCCGTAACCACCGGAAACCGAGTTCTTGACGCCGGTCCAGAACAGCTTCTCGATCAGGTCGCGTTGGCTGCTTAATTGGTTAAGCTCGTTCTGCAGTGCGCGTTTCTTTTCGGGCGCGAGCTCGTCCTTGGCTTCGAGCAACTCAGCTTCATGCCGAATCTGCATCAGCCGCGGACCGGTCTCCTTCGCCACCTTGGTGAAGAGGTAGTAGAAGCGCCGGACGTCTTCTGGAACCGTGCCGAGCGGACGATCTCCTGGCTTGGGATCATTTTTTGGTCCGTTTTCCGGCAACATCTCTTTGGCTGTGAGAGCTGCCGCATCCTCTAACAACTGACTAAGGTACTTCATGTGCTGTGTCCTCCACTGGTTTGGTTGCTTGTGTTGATATTTGCACTGCCACGCAGGCATAATCAACTG
>CAIWKW010000016.1 GCA_903913365.1 Candidatus Doudnabacteria bacterium
ACAGAGGCTCCGGAAGTTTGCTTGTGCTAAACCACTGCCAGCCTGCACACTTGTCAGGCTCCATATTTTTAGGTTCGCCATGCACTCCTTTTGCCAAAAAGACAAAATGAATCCAGTGGCTGTTGTCTTCGGTACGAGGATCATTGGTAACGTTTAAAAATTCCAGGCTGTCCACGGTAAGTCCGGTTTCTTCTTCCAGTTCCCGTTTTGCTCCGGCCGCAATTGATTCGCCGTACTCCAAATGTCCTCCGGGCAAACCCCATTGCCCGTTTCCAACTTTTACCAAACGTTTTCCGAATAATATTTTGCCGCCGTTTTTTACTATTACGACAACGCCAATTCCAATAGATTTTTTGTCCATAGGGTTAATTTAGGTTTTGAATTATTCTTTTAGTTCTAATAGATTCGGGAAGTGAAAGTATTTCCAAAATTATTGGTATATTCTTGTTTTGCAGTAATTTTAGAAACGGCATAAAATCGTTCTCGTACCCATTAATCCCTGCGTGAGACGGGCCGCTAATATGGACGTTGCGGATATAGTTTATATTTTTCTTCATAAACTTAAATTGGTCTTTGAGAAGTATTTTAACTGGTTTAAAAGAATAGCTTTTCATTAAATCCCAAGTTAGAAATATTTTGTTGGTTTGCAAATATTTACTTAGAATGTTTTGATATGCGGGTAAAAAATTGTCATTTTCAATACAGACAAATAGGTCTTTGCGAGCAACTGAAATAATATGTTTAATACTGTCTTCAAACAGCGAGGCATAATACTTTGCGTACAAAATATCGTTACCGGTATGTTTGCCGGGCCCGGCGTGATAGCCGGGAGCATCGCCAATGTGCAGGGTTAAACATCTGGCGCCAATTTTACGGCTAAATCTAATTATCTGTTTAAGCTTCAGTTTTTCCGCTTTCCTTAAAATATTGTCCACTTGAATTAAAGATTGGCCAATTTCGGAATGGGTTTGCAATAAAATACCGTTCTTTTTTGCAAAATCTTTAATTTCTTTTAACTGCAATTGCGTGAAGTGTTGCGGCTGAAATTGGGGGGAGGATAGGTGAATTTCTAAAACATCAAACCCGTTTTTCTTGGCTTGAATTATTGCGGTTTGAATATTTTTCTGGTGAATTGCCCTAATGCCTAATTTGAAATTGTCATTCATAGTTGTATTTGTTCTTGATTGCCAAGTAGGGTTTCTTTACCGTCTTGGAAAAGTATAGCTTGCTCATCACTTAAAATTTTAGTCGGTAAGCTGGCCTGAGGAATTTTTTCTTTGAGCAACTCTTGATTTTCGGGTATGTAATGAACATATAACAAGAACGGAATCAAATTCATTGCGGTTAAATCGGTAATTCCGTAATGTTCGTATTTGTCCTGATGTTTCCAGGTGGACATCTCTATAGTAGGGCAGGCTACATAGCTGCCGGCGCTAACTCCCATATAAATTAAGCCTTGCGGCAACAGTTCTTTAATAACTTTTTCAAATCCGCTTTCCCGAATGGATTTTAACAAATAAAAAGTACTACCGCCTTCCAAATAAACAACATCTACTTTTTTCAGTATATCCCGTAGCTCATTTTCTGTTTTACCGTCCAAATCCAGTTCAAAAAAATCGCATCCTTGTTCTTTAAAGAATCTTTTATCCCTTTCCATGAAATCCGTATTGGAAACCCCCTTACCCTTGGTAGCGCTAATTACCAAAGCCAATTTTAAATCTTTAAACGGTTTGCCGAGTACCAGGGGGTTGTCCCATAAAAATTTTCCGCTGGAGAGTAAAAGAATTGTTTGCATATGTTTATGCCTTAATAATACCAAAAAATCGCCAAAAAGGCGATTTTTGAATATCAATAATATAAATACATATCAACTTTATGCCCGTAGTTTTTGCTCGCCTGTTTCGGATTTTGATTCCAGGGATAGGCGGGCAAGCAGATACAAGATAGTGGATTCCGCGCCTTGGTTTAAGTTGATGTTTTGTTCGCCCAATCCGTCGTAACAACCGCCGGAGGTGGCATCGTAGACAAACTGGCCTAAAACGTTTTCTCCCAAAAACCAGTTAAAGGCTTTATGCATAAGTTTTTTGTAGTATTCTTTTCTGGTTAAATAATGCATAAGCTGGAGAGCTCTAACCATGGCCGCGGCATCTTCCGGCTGCTGGTCAAAAAATGCCCGCTCGCCAGACTGTTTATACCAGCCGTTTTGCCCGATGGGCATATAAACGCTTTTAACAAAAGTATGGTGGATTAAAAAATCCAAAGAATTTTTGCCTGCCTGAAAATATTCTTTGTTTTTGGTAATGGCAAAACCGAGAAGCAGGGCTTTGCACAATATGGAGTTGGAATAGGTTAAATCTTTTTCAAACCACTGCCAATCGGGTGAGCTGTTTTCCTTGTACAGCTTAAGCAGTTTTTCGCAGTAAAAATTTAGTTGTTCGGCCACATTTGTGCCTTGTCCGGATTTGGACAAACAATACAAGGCCTCTATATATATGGACATGGCCCGCGGATAGGTAAAAATAACTTCCGTACCTGTTCTTTTTTCAAACAGGCTTTTGGCTTTATCCCGCATTTCCTGAGGCAAGGCTTCGGTGAGCATGGTTTTTACCAGCGCATATATGGCCCTGGCATTAGTTTCTTCCAAGTCGTCCAGCTGGTTGGCTTTGTTGTTTGGCGAGTAATCAGAATTGAAATAATTTTGAAAACGATTATTCGGTAAAAATGTTTTTTCAAAAAAATTCAAATAAATTTTTGCGAGTTTAAGCGCCAGGGGAAGTTTTGTTTTGCCGTAGTGAATGACGGTTACGAGCAGGGCGCGGGCGTTGTCGTCCAGCGTATAGCCGAACACCGGGTTGGGAGTATCAAGCTCGGCAAACTGAAAAATTCCAAAATCATCGGTCAGCTTTGCCAAATGATCAAGTTTAATAGGAGGCAGGTGTATCCGGCTGTCGTCCAAAGCCGGAACAAATTGGGCATAAAGCTTGGCGTAAGCAATGGCAATATTGGGCCAAATAATTTTTCTGGTTTTAAAATAACTGTTCTTGCCCATTTGTTCCAGTTTGTCGGGATGGTCCAGCAAATCCAGCAGGGCATTGATGTAAGCTTTCGGGTTTTTAAAATCAACTAAAATTCCCATGTCCGGTTCAAGCTCTGCCCTGGCCTGGGCAAAAGCAGTGGAAATAATCGGCCTCCCGGCGCCGGTGGCGTAAGAGAAAGTCCCGCTCACTGCCTGGTTTGAGTCCAGAGATGAAGCAATGTAAATATCCGTGGCCAGCAAATAATTTAGCAGAGCCGGAAGTTTTAAATATTGGTTAACAAACTTTACGTTGCCGTTGAGTTTTAAGTTTCGGACTTTGTTTACCAAAAATTTGCGGTAGCTCTCGTCTTCGTCTTTTTTAACCGAGGGATGGGTTTTTCCTATGATTAAATATAAAAGGTTTGGGTATTTTTCTATTACCTCAGGCAAGGCGTCCAAAATATATTCCAGTCCTTTGCCCCGGCCCAAAAGGCCAAAAGTGGATATTACAGGATAGCGGGACAGCTTTAATTCTTGTTTCGCAATTTTGCTGCCGGCGTAAATAACCGGATGAATTCCGTGCGGAATAACGGTAATTTTGTTTTCCGGAATTTGGTATTCATTATGCAAAATTTGTTTGGATAGGCCGGTCATTACCACAATTTGGGAAGTTTTTTCGGAAATAGCTTTTACGATATTTTTTCTGGCCTCGTCCGGGTTCGGTAAAATGGTATGGAAAATAATAACACTCGGTTTTTTAAGTTCAGTTAAAAAGGTTAGCAAAAAGCTGCCGTAGTTTCCGCCAAAGATTCCGAATTCATGCTGAATGACGGCCAGGGAAATAGCAGGGGAGTTATTAACTAATTCCGCCGCCGATTGGTAATCGGATTCGCTATTTTGGCTAATTTGGAAAATAACTTTTTTGGAATATTTAAATTTTGGCTCCGGTTCCGGGTTTATGGCAATAATTTTGGCATTCAGTACGGAAGAGTAGGTTTTACTGAGAGCGGAAATTAAATCGTAGCAAAAAGTAGCAATGCCACATTCCCGGGGAGGAAATGTGGTCAGGTACACTATGCTTTGCCTAGAAGGCTTGTGCATAAATTTTTTTATTCCACTCCGGCTTGTGCCGGAGTTTTAACACTAACGATTCAAACTGCCGATTGTTTTAAAATATTTAACAGCTCCTTAAGGGAGCACGATTTTGCCGCAATGGTTGTATCGGCTGCGCCGTAATATATGGTTAGTTCGTCGCCTTCAACAATTGCTCCGGTTGGAAAAACCACGTTGGAGGTGTCGCCGTTTTTTTCCCACGCTTCCTTGGGAGAAAAAAGCGGTTCGCTTAGCCGGCCAATAACTTTGTAAGGGTTATTAAGATCCAAAAGCGCGGCACTGGCGTGATAAACATTGCCGTGGGGCGTATCTTCAACTCCGTGGTAAATCATTAGCCACCCCTCGGATGTTCTTAGTGGAATGCACCCGCCGCCAATTTTTCTGCTTTCGTACCAAAATTTTGGATCAAGCAGGACATGCTTGTCCAGGTGTTTTAAATAATTTTCCCAAAATTTTTCGCTGAGTTTATTCAGGTCATCCACATAAATTAGCTGTATGCCGGGCATAACCCGGTGCCCCAAAAGAAATTTTCCGTCAAATTTTTGAGGGAACATAAAAACGTCTTTTTCCCACAATAGAACATCGGGCGCCACAGCCTGTTCGTAGTGCTTTTCGTACCAGTCATATTTTTGATTCAAATTCTGAGTCTGAAAAAGTTCATCGGCATGCCTGTATGTCATGGTAGGGGAAATAATTCCCTGTTTTTCAAAATGCACTAAATTTTTGCTGGTGGCGTAAGCCGCATGAATATTTTTTCCGTCGTAGGCCGTGTAAAAGAGGTAATAAATTCCGTCCACTTCCACCACGCGCGGATCTTCCACGCCGTGCCGCTCAAAGCGGTATTCCGGTACAATTAGCGGATGGTCAAAACGTTCAATGACCTTATGATTTTTTATTTGGCAGTAGCCGATGCTGGAAAAATTACCCTGCCTGACGGCGCG
Organism: Candidatus Doudnabacteria bacterium; assembly: GCA_903913365.1. Classification (GTDB taxonomy): domain Bacteria; phylum Patescibacteriota; class Doudnabacteria; order UBA920; family UBA920; genus PALSA-1336. Next base: position 5,071 of record CAIWKW010000016.1, read on the forward strand.
GTAATACATATGGGTAATGCCGTCTTTAAGCAGGCAGGCCGGATTAAGCACGGCCTGATTTTCAAACTCCAGACCGGTTTTTTCCAATATTATTCCCAGGTTCTTTAGCTCTATCATAAAGGTATGATAGCAAGAAACAGCCTTTTAGGCGATTTTGGCAAAAGCTATTCTTATAGGCTATTTTTGGCAGTTCTCTTATTAGATGGCTTAATTTTGTTAGCGACGTAGAGCGAGTTCGGCCATTTTATGGCCGAGCGAGCCGAGCCTGCCTGCCGGCAGGCAGGGAGCTAACACAGGTTCAATACCTCGTCAGCTCTGCTGCGAGGAACCTTTGTTTTTTCTTTAATTCTTCCAAGCGTAGATGCTTCCCGCCACGTGGGTTTCTAAAAATTTGTTATTGGGATTAATTTTGAGCAGCTCCTGAGTAACTTCTTTTTCAAAGTTTTGAGCATTGTCCCCGAACAGGTTTTTAGCTGCGTAGGAAGTTGTATATTGGGCTTTAATGATATCTGAGGCGGTATCTGTTTTAGGCGCAGAAGGATAATTTTTCAGTTCAATTTTTAAAAACCCCGACTTTTTAAGAATATCTTCATGCTTGTCTGCCGTTTTTTGGTAAAAGCCGTTACCGGCTTTCCGCTCGTTTCCCAAATATTTTTTAATAATTTCTAAAACTTTTTCTTCCCAATTGTTGCGTTTTTTGTTCCAAATACTGTGGCCGGTCCATGCAATAAAAATGCCGCCATCTTCCGGCAATATGCTGTATGCCAATTTTGCAAATTTTTCCCTATCAAGCCAATGGAATGACGCCCCAAAAGTTATCAGCTTAAATGTACCAATTGTCTTGTCCAGATTGTCGGCGGATTTATTTAGCCACAGAATATTTTTAATTTTCATTTTCTCCGCTGCATTTTTGCCTTCCTGAATCATTCCCGGGTCAACATCAACAGTCAATACTTCTTCAAAATGTTTGCTTAAAGGTATGGAAAGAATGCCTGGGCCGCAGCCTACGTCCAAAAGTTTTCCTTTGCCATTAAGATTAAATTTTTTAACAACATCCTCCAACATTTCCGGGGGATAAGAAGGCCTGTATTTGGCGTAATATTTAGACGTACCTTCAAAAAGAGTTTTCATTGGTTAAGTGGAATTTTATTACTTTGGTAATAGCAAAAAGTTGTCGGTTATGCGATTTGTAAACATTGTATGACAATGGTCACTATTGTTTGGTTTTTATAATAACGGTGGTATAAGATTTTTGTATTTGCTTTCTTTTATTTGGGCCCGTCCTTTCATAAATAGGTTCGCGCTTTCAGGTTCCATTACTACATCCGAAGCAATATATCGCATAAGTAGAGCATCCGGATTGTCCTTCAAAAATTTTACCAATGGCCTCATCCCTATAAAAAAATCTTTTATATACACCTCACATTCCTCAATTTCCCAATCGGTTTCTTTAGCCATGGCAATCGCATGTGTGTGTATAATATCTTTGCCTAATATGTTATATAAATCAAGCCATTTCTGCTTATCCCCGATAAATTGGCCGTATGGCAGGCCGTCTCCGGTATTTTCCTTTAAATTAAATACGTCAACAACCGGTTCAAAAAATGCCGCACTGTCAGGAAATTCGGCAGTTATGCCTCCGTAATACAAATCGACCCATTGCAAATCATTAAGTAGCCTTTGTTCGTCATAAGTTTTTTGATAACACAAATAATCCAGGTCTGTGCCTTGTTTTAAACTTTCTTGGCGCTGGCTGAGTTTAATTTGAGGAGTGTTGTCTTCGGCAACCAAAGACTTAATGTTTAGTTTTTTTTGTTCGATTTCTTTTATTAAAGCGGAGTATTCCTCCCTGTCTTCCACGTACATAAATTTGGGCGGAATTCCGCCGCCTTTGGTGTAGCCTTTTGGATATAATGGGCCATAGCTTAACAAGTAGTCCATTTTTTCTTCATTGGAAGGATGATAAGGTCCAAATCTTCCATTAATCAGCACAGCGCCGTCTTGGTTCCAGTTTACATCGGGAATAAAAAGACCTTCATTTTCGTAGGCTTTAAAAATTTCTTTTTGTTTTTTAATTAAAATGGGTTCGTATTTTGTTTTATATTCTTCTTTTATTTGTTTAGATATTTCTTCTCGTCTTTCTCTTTTGGCTTTTTCAACTAAGCCAAATTTTCTGAGAACAACAATATCCTCGGCAAAAGACTCCCAGCCTATATCGGCTTTTGACGGATTAAACGCGTGGTATGAAATGTCTATGCTCATATTGTTCCTAAAATTTTATGATGAAAATTATATTATATATTTTAAAATTCCTTTACCATTAGAATTTTTTTTCTGACTTTGATATCTATTTTTTGCCACTTTTTAAAAGTTTCCTCATTGTCAATCCCTTGGTCAAAATCTTTTTGATCAATTTCCAGCTCGGGTCTTTGCTCCGGGGGAATGGCATCAAAGGAAATAAGTTTGTATCCGTTATGTAGACAAAAGTCAACATTTTCCAAAAGGCCAAAGGCACAGTATACTGTTTTAACTCCTTGTTTTTGAAGCTGGTCTTCCAAGTCGGTAATGAAAGCTTTGCTTATGCCTTTATTTTTTAATTCTTTTGCAATTTCAAAGTGTTTTATTTTTGCTAAATCTCCAGAAATGTTTCCCCAAATAATAGCTCCTGTTTTGCTTTCATTTTGTACGCCGGTAAAATAAAAATCACTATCTTCAATGTGAAAAGAAACCGGCATACTAAAATTTGCCTTTTCCACCACAAGCTCGTGAGTGCTTGGCCCTTCTGCAGAGTGAGGAATAACAAATTTCCTTAAATCTTCCGGTATCTGTCTGTAATCGTTGTGATAAGGGTTGCTGTAGATTAGGTCTTTATTTTGTCCGCCATTTTCAGAGTTGTTCATAATCAAATAGTATCAAAAAATCGCCAAACAGACGATTTTTTGATTGGCTGTATTATCCCAAGCTTTTACGGATTTTGCCGGTTTCCACAATTAAGCGGCTTATTTGCTCAGGTTGGTTTTTTAGCAGAAGAACATTGGCGGAAAGGTTTTTATGCAAAAAGTCGTCTTGGGTTTTTGGTCCAAGTTCAGTATGTAGAATTTTTTCCAGTTCAAAAACATCGGCCACAACTTTTTTCCAGCCGGGATTAATTTGCGCCAGAG
>CAIWKW010000017.1 GCA_903913365.1 Candidatus Doudnabacteria bacterium
AATGCCAAGAATAATTATTAAACAAATAGCAAAAATATGCATTTTTTTCATTAGTTTAAGTACTTAATTTTTACCAGCTTCCTCCTCCGCCTCCGCCAAAACCGCCGCCGGAGGAGCCGCCGGAAAAGCCGCTACTCCCGCTAGATGAGCCGGGCCTGCTAGAAAGAGTGCCTGAAGATACACTATGAAAATGATTAAGGGAACTTACCAAAGCTACTGTGCTAAAAGCTCTATAGTTGTCATTGTACCAGGAAGGAGGGGTGTTATAAATTCCCTCAAACTGCTTGGCCCACTCTGTTTCCACTCCCAAAGCAATTGCGTACGGCAATAACTTTTCAAACCTTTCCGGAGTTTTTTCCGGAGCATTGTGAAATTCCAAACGATCTTTTTCCGCGACGTTTAAATATAGCTTTAGCCCCAAAACCTGCTTGGCCATTTGAGCGCCGGTTAAAGTGCGCTTTGGCATTGCAAGGCCGAACAACAAAATAATTAAGGCTGTAACTTCCAAACTCAAAAAACCAATAAAACCCAAAAAGGCAGCGCCCAGAAAAAACCCAAAAAATCCAATTAACACAGCGGCAGCTACGTACGGAAGCCTGGCCAGGTCGGGATCTTTGGCAAAAAAGTTAAGCGAGATTAGCGATTTTTTTATTTGAGTTTTTACGAGGCTTAAAACTGTATAAAAATTGTCTTCCAAATCGGAAAGCAATACTGAATTTTTATCCTGAGGCTTTGGGTCAGTGTCGCCCAAAAGCTGGTTAGCTATTTCGTGGGTAAATTTTTGATACGGATTATCTGTAGCAGCGGCGCCGGTAAATAAACCGTCCAGCAAAATTTGATCAAAATTTTTGGAAAGGCCTGTAGAGGGCTTTAGTTTTATCAATTCGTAGTCCTTATCCTTTTTATTGATTTTTAAATAACCGTTTACTGCCAATTGAATCATTTCCGCAGTAATGCCACGCGAAGGCTCGGAAAACTTAAGCAGTTCCAGCGCCTCTGCCGGCGTAAGACCTCCGGGAGCTTCGTATTGGGCTATTATTGGGTCATTTATCTCCGGGTCTCTTCCTTTATAGCGCCACAGTAAAAACATCAAAATAAGGGCAAAAAACGGCACAACAACAATCCAGTTATCAGAAGCAATCTGCTGAAATTTTTGCCAGGTGGTTAACGGAATAACCAAGCCTTTGGGGAACCCGACTACAATAGTCAAACCATCATTGGCCGATAAATTTCCATTACTAAAATTTGCGCCATTGTCTTTGGCTGTAGCCGAAAGGCAAGCATTAGTTGAGCCGAATGGTCCGGCGTAACATTTAACTTGAATATCTTTACTTAATGTTTGCCCGGGTACTGTAACCTCAGCCGAGGTTTTTTCTATGGGAACTTCCCATCCATTTCCGGTAACGTTCCAATACAGTTCGTCGTGATCCTTGAAAAAATTTATCACTCGGCTAATTGTATAATTTATCACGTAAGTTTTAATTCCGTTAACCGTGGCATTAGCATCGCCAATTTTTATAACAAAGTCGTCTCCCGAGCCGTAGGGGGTAAATTTATACGGCTGGTTATTTTCATCGGTTACGGAGACTTCCGAAATTTTTGTACTAAGGTTGCCCAAATCGGTTTTAAAATGCACAGGAATATTTCTGTAAATTCCATGTTTTTGATTTGAACCAAAGTTATAGGTAATCAACTCCTTTACGTTTACGCTGCCGTTTAAATTTATTTTCAAAACGGAGTCAAAATTTTGCACACTCTCCCCTGTTTGAGCAGTTAAGGACAACTGACCGCTGTCCGCATTAAGCGGGTTAATCTGTGCAAAAACATAAAAGCCTTGGCCGGACGGGACTTCCGCCTGAGTATAATTGGCAACACTGCCTTCTACCGAAGCGCTATCGCAAGGAATGCCCTTACCGCTGTCTCTGGTAACACTGCAATCAGTTTGAATTTGTGAAGACTTAACCGTATCCGGAAAAACAACTTTTACTTTAATATTTTTATCCGCATCTCCCGCGGGCATATCCACATTCCAGTATAGGCTTTTATTTTCACCCGAAGAAGCGTAGTAAGCTTTGCCTACATTGTAGGTTAAAACAAAAGTTTGTTTTCCCGTAAAAACCGAAGCGCTCTTTAAAGAAATGACCTGGTAAAAATCCACCCTGCCGGAATTAAACATTACCGGCTTGCCCTGGCTGTCAACAGCTTTAACATTTGTAATTTTAAAACTGTCCGCTTCGGCTGTGTTTGAATATTTAACCGCAATATCCCGCTTAACGCTCGCTTGCCCGCTACTGCCAAAATCGTAATTTAAAATATCCTTAATCGCCAAAGTATTATCCGCCTGCACAGTTATGGTTTCATCCAAACTCGAAAACCCAATTACTGCTGCATCTTGGGCAAAACTATGGATAGGTATGGCTAAAAATAAAGTAAATAAAACCGTTAAACCAAAAATTTTAAACTTCATAAGCTAATTTATTTAAATAATTTAAATGTGGCTATATTTTATGCTACTCCATAAAAGTAATTTATTATTTGGCGAGTTTTAATATCCACAGTAATTATTACTTCTGTATCGGTTACATTTGGAACTGAAAAAAACTACAGACCATTCGTTAGGATTATTTGTAACAGGGGCTGCTTGAAATAATTTTCGATTACCCAAGTCTTTTATACTGCCATCGCCTCTTTTTTTTAACTCTTGGGTTGCCAAATAAATAGCTTTGTCTCGATTGGGTAAAATATTATAGCTGACACCTCTATTTACTAAGAGCCACGCTATACCACCAGCCAGGATTAGTAAAACTAATATAAAAATAATAATATACATTTTTTTCATCTGTTATTTAAATTTAAATATTAACCAGCAAATAATAAAAACTAAAGCAAGGGCTGCCAAAGCGTGAGGCAGGGCATCCATCCAGGCAGCTGAAGGCGGGAAGGAAGTGAAATTTTTGGGAAAAACTCCATTTTTTGGTTGCATCGACAACAAAGCTCTGTAATTTATGAAATAACTGACAGCGAGCACAATAGCCGAACTAATAAATGAGATTAATAGAATTTTTTTCATTTTTGAATCGTTATTTTATACCCTTGTCCTGCATCCTGAGAGGGAATTTGCAGTACCCATATTTGGTTTAATTTTAGCTCCTCTTCTCGAAACTCAGTGTTAATTACCGACCTGCCCTTATCTAAATTTACATTGTCAATTATGCCCATGTCCCATAAGGAATTTTTCAGAGGAGTAAACCGGATAGAATCCCGGTTTACGGAAGCAACTAAAAAAGTATTTTTAGTCTGGTCATTAAGTTGCAGGCTGTCCCCTGTTTTTAAAGAACAGGTTTTTACGCTAAGAGTTTTGTAGTAATAATCGGATGGCTCTCCGAATTCGTAATATTCAACTTTGATAGTCAAAAATTTATTAGAGCTGTTTTTATTATAAATATAAATCGCGCTCGCGGCTATTAGCGCCAAACAAATTATTATAATGGGAGTGCTAATTAAATACATTTTTTATTGCCTAGCCAAGTTTTTTTAATTTTTTGTTTGGCAAGCTCCCGGTTTAACCCGGTTTACTTCAGCGGCTTTAATGGCCGCTATTTCATCATCAATCTGCTTAACAAGATCCCCTTCACGGATGCTCCTGAGTTCTGTCAAATAATCAACTGCCGTTTTGCCCTCAGTATCTTTTATCGCAGAATCAGCGCCGCATGAAAGCAATAAATTTATCTGCGTTGAAAATGACTCTGCGGAATTGTCATGAGCCAAACTAAGCAGCGGCGTATTTCCTTCTTCATCAACAGCATTAACGTTCGCGCCATTCTGCAGCAATGCTTTAGCGAAATTATTTTCGGTTCCAAAAGCATTAGTTAAAACATACATCAAAATCGGCTGTTTTTTATTAACAATTACTCCTTTACTATTGTAAGGAGCATCGACAAGAACATTGGGATTAATGAGTTTTGCATCAAGAAGTTGTTGCCAGGCAGTTAACCCGGATGTGGATTTATACTTCGCTAATAGCGTTCTTGAATTATCAAACAAATCTTTTACTTCAGTGCTTGATAAAAGTTGTTTATTTTTAATATATCCTTGGGTTTGACTTTGTAACTCAGAACTCATTTTCAACTCAGCTTGTTGATCAGCGGCCGCTTGTTTTTGCGGGGCTAAAATATATGGCACTATTGCCAATAATACAGACGAAATAATGCCGATAACAGCAATCGCAATAAGCACCCAAGATTTTTGCAAAATCCACGGCCTAATGCTAATTAAAATAACAGTTACTGCCGCAATGGCCAACGCCCATAAAAAATTTACATTTATTTCGTGCTGGAAAACCATATTGCCGGTATCGTTAAATGCAGTTGCAAATAACCACCATAATAATTCTAGGGCCATTAACAAAGAACACACCCAAATAAATATCGTAATCATAATTTTAGGCATATAAATTTAGTTACTCTTTAAAAATCTCTCAAAAGCCTGTTTGCTACCGGCTGCTGTTATTCCGGCTATTCTGGCAAATAATTCTCTGTGCTTCTCAAATAAATGAGGGTTTTTAGCTAGACCTTTGTGCCAAGTTTCTTTAGCCTCTTTTTCAAAGCCGGCAATATATTGCAAATAGGTTAAATAATAAAATGGCTCGTCGAAATTGTCATCAGCAGAAAGAATTTTTATGGCATCCTGAAGCAATTTGCTGGCCAAACCGAAATCTCCGACAAACATAGACGACAAGGCTTTACCGGTGAAAATATGTGCTGATAATTTATTTTTAGCCAAATCCGAATAAATACTCTCCGGAGGTTCAGTCAAGTAAGCCTCAAGGCTCTTGCCGGCCGCCGAGGCTAATTCGTTATATAAAGCGTCTGCGGCATCGCCCCAAATATTAACTGCTTTAATATATTCTCCGCTATTATTCAATGCCAGAGCTTTTTGGTATAATTCTTCGGATTTTGTCATAAAATAATTTACTTTTTTAAATGCGCTTTTATTCCTAATTTATTTGTTATTAAGCTTTTAAATTCTTCAAGTTGCCCCGGAAATATGAATGTTTTTTTTGGGATGATCCAATAACCTTTATTTACCGGCTGCAGGAAGATAATGCCAAATTTTTCATAGGCCCCGAGCATGTTTAACCAGGACGCTTGTCCGTCGCCTATTGGAGAACGAACAAAAATTCCTTCGTCTGAAAACGTGTAAACAAAGTCTTGTTTCAACTCAATTGTTTTTGCCCAGGCTAGTTTGCATGAAGTATATATTTGATAGGGAAAAACCAGAAAATACGTTGTAAAATAAATTGCGATTATAATATACAAAGGTAGCAAGTGTTTATAGGAAAACATTGCAATGATTAAAAAAATAATAAAAACTAGCCAAGACTTTTTCATATGATCTTTAAAACCACCCCGGAAATAAAACATCCAAAATGCCGTTTTTAAATAATCTTTAAAAGTTAATGTTAAACTAAGTCTTATGGGGCTGCTCATAATTATTGTTTGTAATTTTTTACGGCTTCAAAAAAAGAATTTACTGCGCTTTGATTAACTACTGCCGAATCGCCTATTTTGGCCATTA
>CAIWKW010000018.1 GCA_903913365.1 Candidatus Doudnabacteria bacterium
ATTTGTTTAGAATAATTAGAGCAATTAGGTCAATTAGAATAATTTAAAGAGAAACCTATGTCCTCCAAAGTCAATTTGCAAGAACGAAAAATTAACGCGCTCTCTGAACTGGGAGAAAAAATCTTTTTGGATCGCTATGCGGTTAAAGATATTAAAAGAGAAACTTTGGTTGAAGGCGATACGGTTGTGGTTTTGGTAAATCCAAAAACCGGCCAAAGGGAGATTGGCGTTATTGAGAGTCTAAATACCGAAACCAGAGAAGTGGCTGTTAAAATGCGCGACGGCCAAATTGAACATCGTACTTTGGAGCACGTGGATAAACCGCTGGAGCTTTTACCCGAGCAAATGTTCGATAGAATTGCCAGGTCAATTGCCGCTGTGGAAAAGACCGCGGAAAAGAAAACCGAATGGGAAGATAAATACCGCAAGCTCATGGAAGACTGGAAGTATGTGCCGGCGGGAAGAATTTTTACCGGCGCGGGCACCGGACAGAATTTAACTTTTTATAATTGCTACGTTATTCCTCATCCTAAAGACAGCCGCCAGGGAATTTTTGAAACTTTGGGGCAGATGGCGGAAATTATGTCCCGCGGCGGCGGAGTGGGTATTAATGTTTCTTCCCTTCGTCCGCGCTACGCATATGTTAAAGGCGTAAACGGACGCAGTAGCGGCAGCGTATCCTGGGCATCGCTATACAGTTTTGTTACCGGACTGATTGAGCAGGGCGGCAGCAGGCGCGGCGCGCTAATGCTAATTTTAAATGTCTGGCATCCGGATGTTATTGATTTTATCAATTCCAAAAAAGAAGCCGGTAAAATTACCAATGCCAATATTTCTGTAGGAATTACCGACGATTTTATGGAAGCGGTAAAACAGGACAAGCCTTGGGATTTAATTTTTCCGGACACTTCCGATCCGCTGTATGCCACCAAGTGGGACGGCAACATTAAGCGCTGGCAGGAAATTGGCGGCAAAGTTATTAAGCATAAAACCGTACGCGCCACCGATATTTGGGACAACATTATTACTTCGGCTTGGTCTTCCGCTGAGCCGGGGATGTATTTTATAGATCGCGCCAATAAAGCCAGTAATTCCTGGTATTACGCGGATTTGCCCTGTACCAACCCTTGCGGTGAGCAGCCTCTGCCGGCCTGGGGCGTATGTAATTTGGGCCATGTAAACTTATCCAGGCATATAAACAAAACCACCGGCGAGGTTATGTGGAATGAGCTTAAACAGACCGTGCAGTATGCCGTGCGCTTTCAGGATAATGTTATAGACGCTACGCCTTATTTTTTTGATGAAAATAAAAACCAGCAGCTTGGCGAGCGCCGGGTGGGCATGGGCACCATTGGTTTGGCCGAAATGATGATTTACCGGGGCGTAAAGTACGGCAGTCCCGAGGCCGTGGAATTTATAGACAAGCTATATCAGTTTATTGCCGTAACCGCTTACGAAACTTCCATTGAGCTGGCCAGGGAAAAAGGCGCGTTTGATAAATTTGATGCGGAAAAATATTTGCAAAGCGGTTTTATGCAAAAGATGCCGGCTTATATTCGCGACTTGGTTGCCAAGTACGGCATTCGCAACGTAACCATTTTAACCCAGGCGCCTACCGGCACTGTCGGAACTATGGTCGGCACTTCCACCGGAATTGAACCGTTCTTTTCCTGGACTTATTTCAGAAAGTCGCGCCTAGGAGTGCATGAAGAAAAAATCAAGCTGGCCCAAGATTGGGAAGAGGCTCATCCGGGACAGGATTTACCCGATTACTTTACCACAGCAATGGAGCTTATGCCGGAAGAGCACGTAAAAGTTCAGGCCGCTGTTCAGCGCTGGACAGACAGTGCCATCAGCAAAACCTGCAACGCTCCTTCTGACTATACGATAGAGCAGACAAAAAGTCTTTATACTTTAATGTACGACCTTGGCTGTAAAGGTGGAACAATTTACCGCGACGGCAGCAGAGACGAGCAAATACTTGCCACTGACCATAAAAAATTGGGCAAAGACGCTTCCGATCAGGTAACCAAACAAATTGCCGACAAAGAAGCGGCCGAAGAAAACAAAACGAAAATAACCGAAACAATAACATCCACGCAAGTCGAAGTGGAAATTGAGGGAGCGCCGGATTCGTCCGCGCAGCCCAAGGAGGTAATGTCTATGAGCGGAGATAATATGCAAATTAAAATTGCGCCAAGAACCAGGCCGGACGTAATGCAGGGCATTACCTACAAAATGAATACCGCCTACGGCAATTTGTATGTAACCATAAACGAAGACACTCAGGGTCCGTTTGAAGTGTTTGCCCAAATGGGCAAAGCCGGCGGTTTCTTTAGCGCCCAAACAGAGGCCATTACCAGAATGATCAGCCTGGCCCTTAGGTCCAACGTGGCCATAGAAGAAATTGTGGACCAGCTTAAAGGCATTCGCGGTCCGGACGTAAGCTTTAGCGACGGCGGAGTGGTTTTCTCTTTGCCCGATGCCATTGCCAAAGTTTTGGACAAACACATTAATCGCGGCAATAAACAACTGTCTTTGGATTTGCCCATGGCTCAGCCGGTTTCTTCAGTTTTGAAAGAAGATTTAATAACCAGGACAGAGGAAAAAGTGCTGCAAACCATTAGCGAACAGAAAATCAGCTCTAGCGGCCAGTTAACCTACAAAAAAACACAGAAAATTTCTATTGCCAACCTCGGCAACTCCCCGGTCTGTCCTACTTGCGGAAATATGTTGCTTATGGCCGAAGGCTGTATGAAGTGCGATTTCTGCGGTTATAGCAAATGCGGATAGGGCCCCGCATTTGCGAGTTAAAAGTGTAAAGTGACAAGTTGAAAGTAACTATTATTCCCAGATGTAGTCTGCCGATTTATCG
>CAIWKW010000019.1 GCA_903913365.1 Candidatus Doudnabacteria bacterium
TATAATATTCATCCAATTCCCACTTTTGCGGATTATTTTGAATATATTCCCTAATTTTTAGCAATTCCTGATCGTTTCTAATTACCCGATCGTAAAAAGTTTTCTGCCATAATTCAACCTTTTTTAAATTTGTTAAAATATTTTTCTTTACCAACACATTAGTTTTAGATTTTAAAGCACCGACTATTTGAGATAGAGTTGCGGACTTTTTAGCATAAATGTATTCCGGTTTTTGCCTAAAAATAATTATTCCGTGAAAATGATTCGGCATTACCACTGAAAAATCTAGTTCAATACCTGAAAAGATATCCGGCAAGGAAAACCAAACCTGTTGTAAAAGCTTTCCCGCTTGATTTAAAACAGGATTGGAATCTTCTATTTTTCCAAAATAGTGTTGTTTATTTTTTGCACACAAAGTAACAAAATAATAACTTATTGACGAATAATCAAAATTTTTTAACCTATTTGCTTTCCTTTGAGGAAAATTATTATTCATATAAATATAATTCGGGCGGCTAAAGCCGGCCCCTACAATTACATAAATATTTTCAAAAAAATTTCAGTCACTCCAACATTCCCTTTTGCTCTAAATGCAGGAAAATTGTTTTTAAGAATTCTCTTTTTATGCCCAATTCGGCGTGTTCAAACATTTTTCCGGCTTCCAAGATATAGTCTATCAACGGGTCTTCCGAAGCGTAAGAAAAAAGCCCGGATTCTTCTTTCAGCACGTCCATCATTTCCAAATGTTCGCTCCACTTGTCGTCTATTGTCTGCAAAATTAAATTTTGACTTGCGGCAAATACCTCCGGCTCCATTTTCAGCTTCATGGCCAGGCCGGTCAGGTAGCCGGAAAGCTTAACTTCGGCTGCCGAAAACCCGATTTCGTTTTCGGGAGATTTATAAAACGGATTAAACCAATTATTCATAAATTCCTGATTTTGTTGCCCGGAGTTTAAACCCAAGGAAGATTCAATTTCCCTAGGATCCGCCTCAATATGAAAAACCTCCATCATTTCCCGGGAAATGGTTTCCGGATTTTTCAGTTCCAAAATTCCGTGCAAAACATCCACCACGGCATTTTCAAAAAACTTTAAAAAATTTGTTTCGTTTTCCAGCAAAGAGTCGCGCAAATCATAAATGGTCTTTCTCTGAAAACTGGTTATGCTGTCGTATTTGTACAAATACAGGCGGCTGTCCAAATTTTTACTTTCCACAAAGTCCTGAGCTTTTTTAAAAGCCGCGCTAAGCCCGGCGCCGGAAATATATTCGTCCTCCGGAATATCGTAAGCTTCCATTATGTTGATAATTTTTTCACTGCCGAACAGCTGCATAATTTCATCTTCCATGGAAATAAGGAACAGCGATTCGCCCGGATCGCCTTGCCGGCCGCTGCGGCCGACCAATTGATCGTCAATGCGCCGGGATTCGTGCCGCTCCGTGCCCAGCACAAACAATCCGCCCAAATTTCCCACCCCCGGTCCGAGCAAAATGTCCGTGCCCCGCCCGGCCATATTGGTTGCCACAGTTATCATCCCTTCCTGTCCGGCTTTGGCGATTTTTTCCGCTTCCGAACGATGGTCCGAAGCCGTAAGCATTTGATACGGATACCCGGCCTCGGCCAAAACTCCTGCCACCGCATGGGCGGTTTCCACATTGCGCGCGCCAATTAGCAAAGGCTGGCCTTTTTTATGGATTTGCGCGACTTTTTTTGTCAGCCCCAAAAATTTGCCCTTTTCCGTTTTAAAAAACAAATCGTTATGATCAATTCGCACCAGGGGCCGATTGGTCGGCACTTGAATAACTTCCAGTTTATAAACTTTTTTAAATTCGTCGCGCGCCCGCATAACCGTGCCGCTCATGCCGGACAATTTTTCGTACATGGGAAAAAAATTCTGGAAAGTAATGCTGGCCTGAGTTTTGTCCCCTTCTTTAATTTTTATTTTTTCTTTGGCTTCTATGGCCTGATGCACGCCGTCCGTAAATCTGCGCCCTGGCAAAACGCGGCCGGTGAATTCGTCAACAATTTCCACGCCGCCTTCGTCAACAATATAATCGCGGTCTTTTTCAAAAATTACTTTTGCCTTAAGGCACACGTCCAAATAAAACACATACATGGGGTTGTCCTGCGAAAACACCGGGCTGCCCAGCCACCCTTCAACCTTATCCAGCCCCTCGTTCGTCATGGAAACCATTTTCTTTTGGTAGTCCACTTCGTAATCTTCGTCTTCCGCCAGTTTGTCGGCTATTTTTGTAAACACATCGTAATAATTGCGTTCGTCTTTTACCGGCTCGGCAATAATTAGCGGCGTGCGAGATTCATCTATTAATATGCTGTCTATTTCATCCACAATGCCAAAAAACAGCGGATGCTTTGGCCTTAACACTCTGTCCTCCCTGCTAAAAACCAAATTGTCGCGCAAATAATCAAAGCCGACTTCCTGATTGGTAACATAGGTTATGTCGCAAGCGTAAGCTTTTCGGCGCTGTTCGCTTTCCATGTCCGTGGCAATATAGCCAACGCTTAAACCCAAAAAATTAAATAGCTTGCCGTTTAACTTGGCGTCGCGTTCTGCCAGATAATCGTTGGTGGTAATTAAATGAATGCCGTTGCCGAGCAGCGCGTTCATATAAACCGGCATGGTTTCGGTTAATGTTTTACCTTCGCCGGCTTTCATTTCCACCACTTTCCCCTGGTTAATTATCAGGCCGGCCAAAATTTGTACCGGAAACGGCGAATGGCCAAAAACCCTGCGCGCGACTTCGTTAACCAAAGCAAAAACTTCCACAACCATGCTGTCGGGGCGTTTGCCTTTTTTTAAATCTTCCTTAAATGCGGCCGTGGCCAGCCGAAGTTCGCTGTCTGTCCAGGCTTTTAATTCTTCGCGCTCCCGCAAAATCAACTTGACCCGGTATTCCAAATCCTCCAAGGCCAAATTGTCCGTGTACCGGTCAACACTGTCTTTTAATTCCTCTAAAAATGCCATTTTTGTTTCTGATGATTTTTTGATTGCTTTAATTATACCATAAATCCTTAGGTTGTGCTATAATAAATCTGCTTAAATATTAATGAAAAGCAAAAATATATGATGTATGTTCTTATAGTATTAGCCTTACTTGTGATTTGGCTAATTGTTATGTTTAACTCTCTGGTGCGCGGACGCAACCAGGTTGACGAAGCCTGGAGCGACATTTCGGTTCAGTTAAAAAGGAGATACGACTTAATCCCCAACTTAATTGAAACCGTAAAAGGCTACGCTACCCACGAAGCCGGCGTGTTTGAAAAAGTTACCGCCGCCCGCACCGCTGCCATGAGCGCCGGCAGCATGGACGACAAATTAAAGCAGGAAAACGCTTTGTCCGGAACATTAAAAAGCTTGTTTGCGGTTGCCGAAGCTTATCCTGAGCTGAAAGCCAATGCCAACTTTATGCAAATGCAAAGCGATTTAACGGACACTGAAGATAAAATTCAGGCCGCGCGCAGGTTTTATAACGGAAATGTTCGCGACTACAACACCAAGCTTCAGGTTTTCCCGACCAATATGTTTGCCTCCATGTTCGGCTTTGTGAAAAAAGATTTCTTTGGCATAGACGAGAGCGGTCCGGAAGCACAGCCGGTCAAAGTCCAATTTTAGTGAGCAGTGAGCAGTGGGCAGTGAGTAGTGATCAGCACTAACAGACTAACCACTATTCACTAACCACTAAACACT
Organism: Candidatus Doudnabacteria bacterium; assembly: GCA_903913365.1. Lineage (GTDB taxonomy): Bacteria > Patescibacteriota > Doudnabacteria > UBA920 > UBA920 > PALSA-1336. The sequence goes on from CAIWKW010000019.1 coordinate 3,708, forward strand.
TCCTATATGCTTACCTACGACCTCATCAACAAAAACAAGCGCGAAAGCTGGGTGCTGATATTCTGCTTTTTGGTTGTCATTTCCCTGCTCGGCTATGTGTTTGCCCAGGTTTATCAGAACAACGCAATTTTATACATTGCGGTTATTTTCAGCATTGGCTCGGCTCTGTTTTCCTATTATTTTGCGGACTCAATTACCTTAATGGTTTCCAAAGCGCAGGAAGTTGACAGGCAAAGCAACCAGGAGCTTTACCGGATAGTGGAAAACCTTTGTATTACCGCGGGTATTCCAACGCCAAAAATCTATATTATAAACGACAGCGCGCCCAATGCTTTTGCCACGGGGCGCGACCCAAAGCATGCGGTTATTTGCTATACCGCCGGAATTTTGCAAAAACTCGACAAAACCGAACTCGAAGGAGTTACCGCGCACGAACTTTCCCATATTGGCAATTATGATATTAGGCTGATGACGCTGGTGGTAGTTTTGGTTGGCATGATTGCTCTAATGTCAAATTGGTTTTTAAGATTCAGTTTTTTTGGCGGACGCAGAAGCAACAGCAAAGACAACGGCAATATTGGCATGATACTTTTTGCCGTCGGTATTTTACTGGCGATACTTTCCCCGCTGATTGCCACATTAATAAAACTGGCTGTTTCCCGCCAGCGCGAATACCTGGCGGATGCCTCCGGCGCACTGCTTACCCGATATCCGGAAGGACTGGCCAGCGCCTTGGAAAAAATTTCAAGCGACACTACTCCCCTAACGGAAGCCAACAACGCCACCGCACATCTATATATAGTTAATCCGTTTCATCAAGACAGAGAAGAAACAACCACCGATAATCCGGAAAAACCGCACGGCGGCCGCAGCTGGTTTGCGGGCCTGTTTAATACCCATCCGCCTATTGAAGACCGCATAAAAAGGCTGCGGGAAATGAATTTGTAAAAACACTTAATTTCTATGGCAAGAGAATCGATGGAAGGGCTTCCGGAAGACCCCGAAGCTTCCGGCCAAATCGAAAAAAATCTTTCTAACCAATCCGTTCGCGATTGGTTTTGGAATTTTTTTGATCTAAACGCAAAAAAGCCCAACCCACAAGAAATGAAAAATGCAATAGACCAAAAACTAATTCCTTCAATAGATGATTTTAAAAAATTGACCGGAGAAAAAATTAGGGAATTTAACAACAACCAGTTTGCAAAGTGGCAAATTGAGCACCCGTTTTACAAAATAAAACACAAACGTTAACGGCAGTTTGGGTTTTAAAATTGGCTTTCTAGATAATTTTAATTCAATAATTGAGATAACAACACTAGGAGCGAAGTCAAAGATATAAATTACGACCCTGAAGAGGAAAAAAGAGAATTGGATAAAATTGTCAATGGACAAGAAGCCGACGAGAAAAAAGGGGAAGATAAACGTGCTGAAGAAATATCGCATGAAGAAGAGCCAGATAGGCGGATTGATGCAGTAGAACGACAAGAGAGCATGAGAAAGCCAATTGATGAGGAAAACGACTAATTGTAGAGGCACGCCTTGGCATGCCTTTTTCATTATGCCTGGTTTTCGGCACGCCAAGGCGTGCCGCTACATCCAAACACTCTCTGGATTATTCTTATCCAATTCCCAGTTCAAAGGATTATTTACAATATATTCTCGGATTTTATCTAAAGATTCATCTTTTCGAATTATGTGATCGTAAAATCTTGACTGCCATTGAAAATCCGTAAAACCATTTTTATTACAATCCTTTTTAACCGCACCTTTAAAATGATTAACAATAGAGGGTAAAGAACCCGGGGTTAAAGCATGCAATCCTGTAGCGGCATGCCCTGGCATGCCGTCGTGAGGCTTAATAATAATTATCCCATGCAAATGATTTGGCATAACAATAGAATAATCTAAATCAACAGATGAATATGAAGCCGGTATTTGCTTCCAAATTGCTTCTGCTATATCTCCAACTTGATTTAAACACATTAATCCGTTTTTAATTTTACCAAAATATTCAGCCTTGTCTTTTGTACAAATTGTTACAAAATAATACCCCGGCTGGGAGTAGTCGTACTTTTGTAAACGAATTTTTTTGTTTGGATAGAATATCATACGTGTAAACGGCACGCCAAGGCGTGCCGCTACAAAGATAACCTACTAACCACGTTTCCCCGAAATCCCCGAGATTTTAATTTTTGGGTAATTTTTTGTTTCTCTTTGCTCGCTTCTTCGTTATAAACATTGTAACGCGGTTCATCGGCTGGCAATATATCATTCACGGATGTTTCAATTATAGAGCCGCCTTTTTTCAAAAACCTTTTGGCAATTTTAAGTTCTTCCTGCTCGCTCAACCCTTCGCTCAAAACCTTTTCAATTATTTCCTGGGGCAGCTTTTTTTCCATAAACTTTTTCTTTATGCCAAAGTAACCAAAGGTTTTATATTTTTTCAGGTTTTCCAAAAATACTTCCGCATATCTTTGGTCGTCCAAATATTTTTGCTCTTTTAACCGTTTAACAACTTCATTAATAACTTTTTCCGTATAGCCGCGACGCTGCATCTTCATAATAACTTCACCAACTGTTTGTAAAGTTAAACTAAGCAAAAACACGGCATATTCGTATGCTTTTGTCTCATTTTCGGGTTCTTTAGTTTTTGTTGGCTTTTTAAACATTTATTTTCTGTCTTTACGGAATACGGAAACGATACGGATATACGGAGGGAACACTCGAAACCTGATCAATACCATGTCCGTATATCCGTATAAATCCGTACTCCGTAAATAATTAGCACTCTATTGACACGAGTGATAATTTAGATATAATACTATTAGATGTTATAATTATATAGTAAGAAGGAATTAGTGGGTAGTAAGTAGCTTGTAGCACGCATCAGTTTGGCTACTTCCCTACCTCCTACCAGCTACGAGCTAGCTTATGACAAACTTTACCTACATTTTAGAGCGGTTATCCTCAAGGGCGAAAAACGCCCTTATTATGGCGCAGCTGGTCAGTGAGGAGCTAAAGCACGACCACATTGGCACCGAGCATCTTCTTTACGGCGTGGTTTCCGAAAAGAGTTCTTTTGCCGCGGAAATTTTAACCAAAACCAAACTCAGCCCGGAAGTTGTAAAATCGGAACTGATTTTGGTAAACAGCAACAACATCATCAGTTCCTGGAAGCCTGTACTTTCCGAAAATTTAAAATCGGTTATTGAAAAATCGGCAATCATTGCCAGCCAGTACGGCTACCAGTTTATTGGCACGGAACATTTTTTGTACGGCCTGCTTTCCGTTAACAACAACAAAGCCAAAGTTATTCTCTCCAAACTCGGCATAGATATTCACGAGCTTGAGCACAACCTGCTTAATGTTTTTGAAAATATTTCCAAATTTCCGGAAATGCCCGATGCTCCCGGCGCTTCCCAGCAGCCTTTTGAAAATGGCGGCCCAAGCGGGCCAATGCCAAAAATGGCAGACACAAAAAAAGGCGGGGTAATAGAATACTTTACAACGGACTTAACCAAAAAAGCCGCCAACGGATTAATAGATCCCGTTGTCGGGCGCAAAACGGAAATAGAAAGATTAATCAGCATACTTAACCGCCGTACCAAAAACAATCCCCTGCTCATTGGCGAAGCCGGCGTGGGCAAAACCGCTATTGTGGAAGGCTTGGCTTTGGCCATTAGCAAACGCGAAGTACCCGACAGCTTGCTCGACAAAAAAATCCTTTCTCTGGATTTGGCGCTAATTGTAGCCGGCAGCATGTTTAGGGGCGAATTTGAAAACCGCTTAAAGCAAATTATCGACGAAGTTAAAAACGACAAGAACACCATTTTATTTATAGATGAACTTCACACCATGGTTGGCGCCGGCGCCACCACAGGCAGTTTGGACGCGGCCAATATTTTAAAGCCGGCTTTGGCGCGCGGAGAGCTTAGGGCCATTGGCGCCACAACGCTGAGCGAATACAAACAGCACATTGAAAAAGACGCGGCTCTTGAGAGGCGCTTTCAGCCGATTTTGGTGGATGAACCGAGCAAGGAAGAAACCATTAAAATTCTCCAGGGTCTTAGGCCAAATTACGAAAAGCACCACAACGCCACCATTACCGACGAGGCCATTAAATCGGCTGTGGAGCTTTCTTCCCGCTATATTCAAGACCGCTTTTTGCCGGACAAAGCCGTAGACTTAATTGACGAAACAGCCGCCTTTTTAAGGTCCATTAATTCCAACAGCAAACTTTTAAGGGCCACCAAAAAAATCGAAAGCGACTTGGCTGCTTTGGAAGAAGAAAAAACCAAAGCTGTACTTTCGCAGGATTTTACCACTGCTTTGCATTTAAGATCTCAGGAAGAAAAACTGCTTAAGCAAAAAGACCAGCTTTCCAAAAGCGTGGCCAGCGAAGCCAAAACCCCAACCCATATAATTTCCGCCGAAGATATTGCCCACACCGTTTCCATGATGACAAAAATTCCTTTGGCCAAGCTTGCGAAAACCGATATTAATAAACTTTCCGCCCTGGAAAAAACTTTAAAGGCAAAAATTGTCGGGCAAAACGAAGCTGTGGAAGAAATTTCCAAAGCCGTGCGCAGAAGCCGGGCCGGACTTTCCGACCCGCGCCGTCCGCTCGGTTCCTTCATATTTTTGGGCCCAACCGGCGTTGGTAAAACAGAAACCGCCAAAGCTTTGGCCAGCGAAGTCTTTGAAGACGAGGACGCTTTAATTAGAGTGGATATGTCCGAGTTTATGGAACGCCACAACGTGGCTCGCCTTATTGGCGCCCCGGCCGGCTATGTCGGCTACGGCGAAGGCGGAAAACTTACCGAAGCGGTCAGAAGGAAACCCTATGCCGTTGTTTTATTCGACGAAATTGAGAAAGCCAACCCCGATGTGTTTAACATTTTCCTGCAAATTTTGGAAGATGGCCAATTAACCGATTCCGAAGGCAAAAAAGTAAGCTTCCGCAATACCATTATTATTATGACTTCCAATTTGGGAATGCGCGAACTAACCAACCAAGCGGCCAAAATCGGCTTTGCGGACAAAAACGCGGGCAAAGAAGACCAAAAAGCAAAACTCGAAAAGGAATACGAAGAAATTAAAACCGGCGTTTTGGACGAGCTGAAAAAAGAATTCCGCCCGGAATTTTTAAACAGGATAGATAAAATAATTGTTTTTAAGCCTCTTGGTTTTGACGAGCTTAAAAAAATTACCCAGCTGCAAATTGCCGAGCTCCAAAAACGCCTGCTTGAACAAAACATTCAACTGACTATAACCCCGGGCGTAATTAAATTTATTTCCGAAAAAAGCTTTGACCCTTCGCAGGGAGCCAGATTTATTAGAAAAAACATCCGGGACCTTTTGGAAGACGAACTGGCGGAAAGAATCCTTTCCGGCAAAACAATGCTCGGGGCAAAAATTACGGCCGACTTGAAAAACGACAAAATTGTTTTTGCCATCCGCAAACTGGAAAAAATTCCGGTACTGGCATAAAAATTAAACTTTAAGATTAAAAGACTTCGCTTTTAGCGAAGTCTTTTTAAATTATTTGCTTTTTTTAAAGCAAAAATATATAATTTTTGTAATCAAACCCAAGGAGGGTTTGCAGATGGCACATGCCAAAATACCGAATGGCGGACTTTTGCACGCCAAAGGATTGGCTTCGCCACAGGACGCTTGGGGACACGGATCGTTTATTCCCCACAGCACCAACGGCAAAGCAACAGTTGAACAACTCAAGGAAGCCCACGCTTTCAATACCAAAGGAGACGTGAGGTGTCCGGCCTGCAAGCGGGTGGATCACGCCGTAAAGACGTCTCCCCACACCTGCAGCCACTGCCCAACCACGTTCAAGGTTCTCTTCCAGCACTGATTGAGGTCGGCCGCACCCAGGCCGATTAATAACCACATTACCGACGACCGCTTTGGGTGCAAGCGGTCGTTTTTCTTTTATTTAAATTTTGGTAAAATAATGTTATACATAAACAGAATGCGAAATGTGCGAAAAGGGAACAATGCGAATAATGCGAAACATAGTAAGTCCTAAGTTTATTGTGGCGCCATTTTCGCATAATTCGCATTGCAGTCTTTCGCACTTTTCGCATTATAAATATTTTTCGCATTCTATATATTAAAATGTACCAAGACTTATTAAAACCATTATTCCTTGACGTTAAAACTTTTGTTTTAGACACTCTCTTTCCTATTACCTGCCTAACTTGCAGCGAGGAAGGATCTTTTATTTGCAGCGATTGCCAATCGCTACTCAAAAAACTGGAAAACCAGCGCTGTATTGTTTGCCAAAAACCAACTCCCTTTGGCTTAACCCATCCCGGCTGCCTTACTCCGCACGGAGCCGACGGGCTTATTAGCTTTTACGATTACCACGACCCAAAAGTCGCACAAATTTTAATTAAAGGAAAATATTCCTTTTTGCCCGATGTTTACAAAGCCTTGGGAAAAATTCTGGCGAAGAAACTAAAAGTTGGTTATTCTGTCCTACTAACACCTAGCACCTACCTGTCTTGCCGGCAGGCAGGCAACCTAAAACCTATTCTCGTCCCCATCCCCCTTCACCATTCCCGCAAACGCTGGCGCGGGTTTAACCAGGCCGAAGTTTTATGCCAAGCCATAGCTAAGGAGCTAAATTTAGAAAATACTGATATTCTAAAACGCCAAAAAATTACCAAAACCCAAAAAGACTTGAATAAAGAAGAAAGAGTTAAGAACATCCGCGAAGCCTTTACCCTGTCCAAAGATTTTCAAAATTCTAAATTCAAAATTCTAAATTCTACCGTGATTCTCGTGGATGACGTTACCACCACCGGCGCCACTCTCCAGGAAGCCGCCAAAGTCCTCAAACGCAACGGCGCCTTAAGAGTAATTTGCCTAACCGTTGCCAGAGACTAACTAGTGTCAAAGGTGACCTTTGACACTAACTCCAAAAAACAAAAAATACCAACTTTAAAGTTGGTATTTTTTGGCGGAGAGGGGGGGATTCGAACCCCCGAAAGGATTTGACTCCTTTACCGGTTTAGCAAACCAGCGCACTAGGCCTCTATGCGACCTCTCCATGGTTATATTTAAGATTTGTAATTAAAGATTGTCGATTTGGGCAATCGGAAATCCTTAATAGTTTAACCCAAAATTCAATTTGGGTCAATGAAATGAAAAGCGGGCAGAAGTGATAACGACCTGGATGGTCGCCTTCTGCCCGCTGTGCCGTACGCTCGTAGAGCGCAGGCGTGATGCGAGACTAACAAATATCTTTTGCGGTTGTTGTTGCTGTCGACTCAGGCTTTGGGCTCGATTGCCGGTGCCAAAATTTTCTCGATGTTCTTTCCCACACGAATGGGTTCGTTCCCTTCGCAAGAAGCCCCAAAGCTAACGGCGTCGAGCTCGCCCATCTTGAGGAATTCATCAGGCAAATCCCGACCCTGGCGCCGGAAAAGTCCGTACAGCAAGCATTCGATTACCGGGCTATGCACGACGACCAGCGTGGTCGTTTTGTCCGGCACGGAGTCAAACAGCTCGTCGAATACCTCGACAAAGCCGGTAACCCACTTTTCGAACTTGAATGTTCCGTGCAGCGCGTTAAGTACGGCGAAGTATCCCTCGACCGCCCCCCGTTCACGGAAGCCTTCTTTTGCCGACATTTCGGCAAAAAGTCTTTCGTTGCCAAAAGCTGGAATGGCCGGCAGGAGTTCCGGCGTGCACCCATGGCCCATTACTACGCCAAAGGCGGTCTGGATGGCCCGCGGCAACGGACTATAGACAACTTGGTCTATATCCTGATTGGAGAGCTCATACAAACGAGTTCCAACCGCTTCCGCCCGAACAAGTTCGGACTTTGGCAATGTTTTCTCGAGCTCTTCCAGAGGCTTGCCGTGGCGAACAAAGATAAACTTTCTCATCTTCATACTAATTTCTCCTTAAACAAAAGATTCGGACAAAGCAGGAAAAGGTTAAATTTTTAACCGCTACCTGCTTTGTCCGTGGTATTTTAGGAAAAACAACAACCACATTTTTAAAGAACAATCCACCTTCGCTAAAGCTACGGCGGACTTTAGATTCTCGCATTGCATTTTGGCCAATTTTCGCTAAATACTATTAATATAAACGAAAAAAGCACAGCAAACGCAACTCAAAATTATACCATTTTTTAATGTTTTGTCAATCCAGTTAACCAAACAAAAAGCGGGCAGAAGTGATAACGACCTGAAAGGTCGCCTTCTGCCCGCTGTGCCCGAATGGGCTAATTGCGAGACTAACTGATGTTGTAGCGGTTGTTGCCTTACGCGGCCGGCATGGAGATTTTGCGAATCACGGTCACTGTGCCGTGTTCGTCTAGATGAAGTTCCACGCCCTCCATGTCGCCGAACGTGAGATATTCCTCCGGCAAGTCGATGGTGTTGAGGGTCGACATCAAGGCCAGCTCGATCATCGGGCTGTGGCCGAATGCCACCCCGGTCTCTCCGTAACCAATCTCATCAAACATCTTGACGACGCCGACCATAGAAAGTGCCCCCAATGCCTTGATGTTCTCGGAGTCGTGGCACTGGATCAGCGCCCGGAAATCGCCGATGGCCGAAGCCAACGTACGGAACTGGCTCGGCTTGACCATTTCCGCGAAGAGGGCGTCATCGCCGATTTCTGTCACTACCGGCATTACCTCCGGAGTATCCAGAAAACCGCAGAAAAACGCGAGGGCAGTTTGCGCCGTCCTCACGAGCAATCCATGGAAAGCCTTGTGGATCACAATGGTGCTATCCCAAAGCATCAACCACTCGCCAACGTCTTTTGCCAGTTTCAGACCCTTGGGGCCGATCGTGTTGTTCACGCCATCCTTGGTGGAGTGACGAAAATAATACAACGTCTTCATACTAACATCTCCTAAAACAAACTGATTCGGACAAAGCAGGCAAAGGTTAAATTTTAACCGCTATCTGCTTTGTCCGTTATATTTTAGGGAAAACAACAACCATATTTTTAAAGAACAATCCACTTTTGCATAAAGCTACGGCGGACTTTTAGGTCTCGCATTGCATTTTGGCCAAGTTCCGCACAAGTTTTATTAAACCAGCAAAAGTAGGCACGGCAAATGCAATATAAAATTATATCATTTTTTTACACTTTTGTCAATAGTGAAAAGATACTGTTTTTGCTATATTTAAAGCATCAATTCAAATATATGGACCCTAAACCCAAATACCTATTTCACACCGACGAATGGATGCTGGCCGAGGATATCCCCGACTCCGACATCTTCTTTTTCCAGGTGCCAATGTCCTGTTTTGCCAGCGATACCAGCTATCCTTTTTTAAAAAACTACAAGCGCGTGGTTACCCATTATAAAAAATTCCATATGAATTTTTATTTTGGGGAAACCGATTCCTATGAAGTGGCGGAAAGCATTTTGGAAGGATTGTTCAAAAAACCCGGCCTGGGCAAAGAAATAAATAAAAATATTGTACTGTGGTCGGACAAACTTATTGCTTATGCACGCTACACGTCCTCCCAGCCTCTACAAAAATTTTCCAATAAACAACTTTGGGAACTTTACAAAAAACAGGATGAAATTCATACCAAGCTTTATACCTATGGCTGGCTTCCTGTTGCTGTGGATATGTTCCATAATAATTTTACCAAAAAACTTAAATCTTATTTATATTCTGTTTGCCCGAGCAAAGAAGAAGCGGAAAACGCTTTTATTGTATTAACCACGCCAACGGAAAAAACCATTGTGGCCAAAGAGCGGGAAGAATTTTTGAAAATTTATGAAA
>CAIWKW010000020.1 GCA_903913365.1 Candidatus Doudnabacteria bacterium
TCCATTTGCTCGTTTAGTTCTTCCATATAAAACTTCAGTTCTTCAATGGTCATTTTAGCCGGATCAACTTTTCGTTCTTCCTCATCTTCTGTGGCCTGCTTGCTGCCGGCCAGACGGCTGTCGGCTATGGCTTTTTGAATACTCTTTGGGGTAATGCCGTGTTTTTTGTTATAGGCCTGTTGGGCTTTGCGCCTGCGGGTTGTTTCGTCTATGGCGGCTTTCATGCTGCCGGTAATGCGGTCGGCATACATAATCACATGGCCGAGTAAGTGGCGGGCTGCCCGGCCCATCATTTGCATAAAAAATGTCTCGCTTCTTAAAAATCCTTCTTTGTCCGCATCGAGTATGGCGACCAAAGAAACTTCCGGCAAATCCAAGCCTTCGCGAAGCAGGTTAATACCCACAAGTACATCGTAAACGCCCAGGCGCAAGTCCCTTAGAGTTTCGAGTCTATCAAATGTATCCACATCGCTGTGAAGATACTGGACTTTAACGCCTTCTTCTTTTAAATATTCCGTCAGTTCCTCGGCCATGCGCTTGGTTAGGGTAGCCACCAAAACCCTTTGGTTGTTTTTGGTACGCTCTTTTACGCGCTCTACTAAATCGTCAACTTGATTTTTTATGGGTTTTATTTCTATGGTCGGGTCTATAAGTCCGGTGGGGCGGATAATTTGCTCTATAATTGACGGGGGAGTGGGCTGTTTTAGTTTTAAACTGGCTGTCATTATGCCTTGCTGTTCTTCTGTTCTTTTGGATTTGGAAACGAACGGCGAGCTTTTTTGGGTTAGGCTTCGTTCTATTTCAAATTCCGCCGGTGTTGCCGAGACAAATACAACTTGTTGAATTTTTTTCTCAAATTCGTTAAATTTTAACGGCCGGTTGTCTAATGCCGAAGGCAGGCGAAAGCCGTAATCCACCAGAGTGGTTTTGCGCGACTTGTCGCCCTCATACATGGCGCTAATTTGCGGCATGGTCTGGTGGGATTCGTCTATAAACAGCAAGAAATCATCGGGGAAATAATCTATTAAAGTGGACGGCGGACTGCCTGGCTCCCGGCCTTCCATAACGCGGGAGTAGTTCTCTATTCCGCTGACAAAGCCGGTGTTGGTAAGCATTTCCAAATCGAAATTTGTGCGCTGTTCTATTCTGGCGGCTTCCAGAACTTTGCCCTGCTGTTTAAACTCTTTTAATCTATCTATCAATTCCGTGCGTATGTTATCAATGGCGTCTTTAAGCTTGTCTTCGGGCGTGACAAAATGTTTGGCGGGAAAAATTGTGAATTTTTTCAAGCTCTCAATTTTTTTTCCGGATATGGCGTCCAGCCGTTCAATGCTTTCCAGAATATCGCCAAAAAAATCCATGCGGATTATGGTGTCCTCGCTGGAAAGAATTATTTCCACCACATCGCCGGAGGCCCGGTAGGTTCCGCGTTTAAGTTCCATATCGTTTCGGTGGTATTGCAAATCCGTTAGGCGCCTGAGCAGTTTGTCGCGTTTCAAACTTTCACCCTGCTTGATCTCCAGAGCCAATTCCAGATAGTTTGCCGGGTTGCCGAGTCCGTAAATACAGGACACCGAGGCTACAATAAGTACGTCTTTTCTGGAAAGCAGGGACTGCGTGGCGGCATTGCGCAAACGGTCAATCTCCTCATTTATTTGGGTGTCTTTTTCTATGTAGGTATCGCTTCGCGGAATGTAAGCCTCCGGCTGGTAGTAATCGTAATAGGACACAAAATAATGTACCGCGTTGTCAGGAAAAAATTCTTGAAATTCCGCAGCCAGCTGGGCAGCCAAGGTTTTGTTGTGGCTGATGATCAAAGTCGGCTTTTGAATTTTTTCCACTATGTTAGCCATGGTAAAAGTTTTCCCTGACCCGGTAACACCGAGCAGGGTTTGGTAGCGGTGGCCGGCTTTTAGGGATTTAAGCAATCCCTCAATGGCTTTGGGTTGATCGCCGGCCGGCTTGAATTTTGAGTGCAGTTTAAACTTCATGTAGGAATTATAAGGGATAAAATGTAAATGACAAAGAAAAAAGGGCGGCCAGGAGGAGAAGGCCGCCCTTTTGTGGGAATCAGGGACGAAGTCCCCAAGCGAATCAGCACAGAGAGGAGGAGGTTCTCTATGGCTTATTAGCTTTTGATTCCCTGATATGCGTACGGAATGGAGTGCCGTACGCGGTAATATCCTCTTATAATGTATTAGAGCATTAATTAGCAGGGTAGCGAATATTCTCCGCTTAAAAAGACCCTGCTAAGGGTTTGGGGTGTACTTCATCAATTCACTCGGCAACCCGTTCCAAGTGAACAATTGATTATATTCCATATATCGTAAAATTGTCAAACAACATGTTTTAAGCTTTTAAGTATTACTTTAAATTAACATAGTAATAAAATAATCTATTATAAAATAATGGTTCGCTCTACGTAGAACTCCGAGTTATTAAACCCAAAGAGCTAGCTGCATTTCACAGCATTAGCTCGCGAAGGTTAAGAACCTGTATTAGCTCCCCCCTCGAGATGCACTCGGGGCCTTGAGCGAAGTCGAATAGGCCGGCTCGCCACGTAAAGATAAATCTACGTGGCTCGCCCAGGCCATAAAATGGCCGGTCTCGCTTACGTCGCTAATAACGAAAAAAGAGGCCCTGTCTCTTTATATCCATGGAAAGCTGCAACGCAATACATGGCGGAGATTAGGGCCTCCTAGGCGTTGACAATAAGGGACGGTCGCTGCCCCTGGTGTCTTCGCGAAAACAAATTATATCCTCCTTAAAGGCACTCAAAGGGGAAGGGCTCTGCGGGAGCCGGTAGGACAGATCTTCCCCTTTTTCCAACCGTGGAATACCAGGCACACGGGGTGTGCCGGGAGTGCCTTTTGCAGCTTCGCGATGGCTTTTATAAGCCGCTTAGCAAAGCTGCCTCAAGATGTTGGCGAGGAGACAAGTCCCGCCGCGGACAAGTGGCACACCGAGATATGCCAACTGTGGAGGTCCCAGTGACTCCATAGCTCTCCTCAGATACTGGGATTTTAGCTTTTCCTGGTGTTTTGTCAATGCTCTCTTAAACTGCTAAAATAAATTTATGATTGCATATTTAAAAGGAACAATTTTAGAAAAAGGCTTAACCTATTTAATAATAGAGAATGGCGGTATAGGCTATCAGGTATTTGTTATTCCCGAGTTTTTGCAAAAGTCCATTGGGGACGAGGTCTCTTTGTTTACCTATCATAAAGTTTCGGATGACGGCCAGTCTTTGTTCGGGCTGCCGAATTTTCAAGCCCTGCAGTTTTTTGAATTGCTTATTACCGTGTCCGGTGTTGGGCCAAAGGTGGCTTTGGCTATTTTGTCTTCGGCAACAGTGGAAAGCGTAAAGCAGGCCATTGGCAGCCAGGATGCCGGGCTGTTTACCAGAATTTCCGGGATTGGCAATAAAACAGCCGAGCGCATTATTGTTGATTTGAAAAATAAGGTAGGATCTTTGGGCTCCTCTTCCGGAAGCGGTTCGGAGGTTTTTGACGCTTTGCTTGCTTTGGGGTATAACCAAAGGGAAGTGCGGGATGTGTTAAATAAAATAGATCAGGCTTCGGCGGCTCAGGATCAAATTAGGCAGGCGCTTAAGCTTTTGGGAAGAGCTTGAGAAAATTAACCTAATTATTCTAATTGCTCTAATTCCTAAACGGCGACCAACGGTAGGGTTTAGAAATTTGGATTTAGGATTTATTTACCTGCCCGCCAAATAAGACTTATTTAATAGCATTGATTATTAATAATCTAATATCTTTCCAGCAAAGCTTGAGTTTGGCAGGCGGGGAATAATTAGAACAATTAGATTAATTAGAAATTTTGAAGTGAAATTAATAGAAATAGATCAGTCACAAAAAGATTTATATAACCAATTTGTTGCCGGAAGCCTATCCGGTTCTTTTTTGCAAAGCTGGGAGTGGGGAGGCTGGCAGGCTCTTTTGGGGCGAAAAGTATACAGATTCAAGATTGTTGACGACAATCAAATACAAATTGGGTCCGTCCAGCTGATAAAAATGCCGCTGCCGTTTGGCAGGTTTTATTTGTATGCGCCTTATGGACCGGTTGTCGGCCAAAATTTTCAATTTTCAATTTTCAATTTTCAAACAATTATCAATGAGCTAATTTTAAAATTTCCAAAAGCAATATTTTTAAGAATTGAACCAAAAAATCAAGAACTTGTCACTTGTGGCTTGTCACTTGTCACTAAATCCGCCAACATTCAGCCCGGGAAAACATTGCTGATTGATTTGTTGAAAACAGAGGATGAGTTGCTTGCGGACATGCATCCCAAAACCAGATACAATATTAAGGTTGCCCAAAAACATGGGGTGGAAATTGTGGATGAATTTGCCGTTAGCATAGGGCATGGGCTTTATTTTAAAGAAGCTTTGGATTTAATTTGTGAAACCGCCTCAAGGCAGGGCTTTTCCGGCTACGGCGTTAATTATTATAAAAAGTTGGTTGATTTTTTTGCGCTAAACAGCCACAGTTCGGTTAGAGTCCATTTATATAAAGCCGTTTACCAAAAGGAGCTTTTGGCCAGTGCAATAATGATAGATTTTGGAAAAACAAGAACTTTTTTGTTTGGCGGTTCGTCGGCTGCCCATAAAAATGTAATGGCTCCCTATTTGCTGCATTGGCGTGCATTGGTTGAAGCAAAAATTTCAGGTTTTGAAACTTACGATTTTTGGGGCATTGAAACATCTTCAGGAGAAACTCCCGGCTTTGTACGGTTTAAGCTGGGTTTTGGGGGTGCTCAGGTGGCGTATCCCGGAGCACATGATTTGTGAAATAAAAAATTAAGTTATAAACTTTACTCTTGGGTAAGATCGGCAAAAAAAATGACAAGAAAAAACTCCGGCAATTAGTTTGCCGGAGTTTTTTTTGAGATTTTTTAGGAAAATTTAGATATGGACTTTTTAGAAAGAATCCGGAGAAATATCTTGGTGTCCCCTCTTCTCCTTTAGGAGAAGATGCCCTTTAGGGCAGATGAGGTGAATGCTAAGCTTCGACCTCTCTGTCCAGTCTTTTGACTCTGGATAGTTCTCTGTCAAAAGCCTGGACATCTCCCCTTGCCAGTCCTCGACTCTGAGGGACGAGCCCTCAGGCTCGGACTCGAATGAGGGGAGAAGGCTCTGGGCCTGCTCTTGTTGCTATGAATCAACCTGAAAAGGTTACCCGGCCTTTAAATTAATTTACTTCAGCTTCCTGTTCAACCAAGCTTTCCGTAATGTTTTTTTGCCCTTTATTTTTTGCCAAGAGGCCGGCTTTAACCAGAAGCTGCAAAGCTTTTTTGTGCTCCAAATCTTTTAAAGTTTGACCGGAGCTTAAACGCACGGCCGCTTCTATTGCGTGAAAATCGTAAAAATATTTGAAATGTTCCTCCAGAGCTTTGGCCTGCCTGCAGCAGTATAAAAGTTTATAGTTCTTGGAATTTTCCGGATATTCATAATCAAGCCCAAGCAGCCAAACAGAAAGCAGCTCAAGTTTTTCCGCGGTAAGACCAATGTTAATAAATATTGCCTGTACAATGTTGTCTTTCGGAGCAAGTTTAATTAATGCCCCAAGCAGCATTAAGCTGTCTATTTTTCCGGTGTGGAGCCTTGTAGCCAAAAAGAATGCCTCAAAAGGAATTTTTTTTACAAACGGTTCGCTGTGCGGGGTATTTAGCAGTAAGTAATTTTTTAAAAATCCTTCGGCCATATGGCTGCTTACTTTAATTCTGGCAAAAAGATTTTGTATCTCAGCCTGTTTCAGCAAAGCCAGAAGAATAGCTTCGGCTCCAACAGAATCTTGATTTTTTTTGGCGAGCCGGTAAGCTTCCAGCCAGACTTGTTTGGCGTCTTCACTGAATGCCTGGTAAATATCAATTTCGGCAATAATATTATTTTTTTGTTGCTGTGGCTTGCCGATAAGCAGGCGTAAAATAGTGCTTATTTTTTTCTTGCGGATTTCCGAGGCTTCAAATGAAGCAGAAAAAGTCAGCATCTGCGCTTCGTAAAGAGCGGAAAGACCCCAGCCAAGGTTTGAGGGCTGATACTTAATATTTGGTTCCTTTTCCGGAGAAAAGGCATTTGTATTTTTTTTCGGATTGCCAGCCATAATTTAAATTTTGTTTCTATAAGTCCCGTTTCATTAATTATAAAATATTTTTTCAATTTTGGCTATTTTCAGCTATAATATAACGGTTATGAAGCAAATAATAAAAAAATTACTTCCGAAAAGATTTTTAAGGTTTATTAGGCCAATCTATCACGGCTCCATTGCTCTTATGGCCAGCTCATATTTTGGCCATCCCAGCCAAAAACTTTTGGTGGTTGGAATTACCGGTACAGCCGGAAAATCCACCACCGCGGCCATGCTGGCGGAGATTTTAAATTATAGCGGCAAAAAATGCGGCTATATTACCACGGTAAATTTTTTTGACGGAAAAACAGATTACATTAATAAGCACGGCATGTCCATGCCCGGCGGCTGGCTTTTGCAAAAACAACTAAGGCAAATGCTGGACAACGGCTGCGGCTATGCGATTGTGGAATGCACCTCGGAAGGTCTGGTGCAAAACAGGCATTTTGGCATTAAGTTTGACGCGGCAATTTTTACCAACCTTACTGAAGCGCATTTGGAAGCTCACGGCAGCTTTGAAAATTATAAGGTTGCCAAAGGGCGCTTGTTTGCTGAGTTGGGTAAACAGGTGTACGGCACGGCAAAAACCGGCGGTATTCCAAAAACAATTATTGCGAATTTGGACAGCCCGTATGCCGAATATTTTTTGTCATTTAAGGTAGATAAAAAAATTGGCGTGACTTTGGACGAAGCCAAAAAATATTTTCAATTGGACCAAGTTATGCTTATTTCCGACATTAAGGCCGCGGCTAATTTGGATTTTGCTTTTGAGCATACGGCATTTACTTTAAATATGTTTGGTGAATTTAATGCCGTAAACGCCGGCCTGGCCGCTGCTGCGGCAAGTGTGTTCGGCGTGAGCCTTGAGCAGTCGGCCGCGGCGCTAAAAACTTTTATTGGCGTGCCAGGCAGAATGGAACCGATTCAAAACAACAAAGGAATTCAAATTTTGGTGGATTACGGCTGTGAGCCTTCAAGTTTTGAGGCTGCCATAAAGGCCGCGTCAAAAATTCCCCATAAAAAGTTAATTCATGTTTTTGGCTCTACCGGAGGGCACAGAGATGTGGCAAAAAGATCTTTATTTGGAAAAATATCCGCCCAATTTGCTGACAAAATTATTATTACCAATGACGACGTTTATGACAGCGACCCGGAGAAAATTGCTTCTGATATTGCCGAAGGGGTGAGACAAGTTGCCCATTCGACAGGCTCAGGGCAGGAAAGTAAAAAGTTAAAAGTTAAAAGTGTGGAAACAATACTTGACCGCAGGCTGGCCATTGCTAACGCTTTGGCTACTGCAGAGAAAGACGATTTGGTGTTAATTACCGGCAAGGGGAGCGAGCAGTTTTTGGTTTTACCAGGCAATAAGCGGATTGCATGGGATGACAGGGTTGTTGTCAGGGAGTGTTTAAAAAATTTGAGATAAAATTGACCTAATTATTCTAATTTCTCTCCCTATGGGAGATCTTTATGATAATTAACCTAAATAATGCCAAATATTTAATGACTAAGTATCGAAGCACTTACAATTAGACATTAGTTATTGAGATTTATTTAGAATAATTAGAGCAATTAGGTTAATTAGAATAATTTTTTATGATTTTATTCATCGATTCAACCGATTACACCAGCGTTATTTACGCTGTAAAAGTTGGAGACAGAGTTTCCAAAAAAGTTTACAAAGCCGACCCGCATAAAAGCCATGAGACTTTGGGTTTTTTGGCTTCGTTCATAAAGAGTAAAAAGTTAAAAGTTGAAAGTATAAAGAAAA
>CAIWKW010000021.1 GCA_903913365.1 Candidatus Doudnabacteria bacterium
AAAAAGAAAGAAAGAATCTGAAAGAGAGATTAAACTTCGCGATTATTTTATAAAAGAGATTTCCAAAAAAATTTCTAAGGTTGTTTTGAATGGAAGCGCGCAGAAAAGATTACCAAAGCAAATCTTACTACCATTTTGAAAAGCTTATTAAAGAAATAGCTGGAAGGCTGTTTATCTCCCTGCAGCAGGCCAGATCGGCTCCCATTGAGCTACTTGAAAAAAGCCTGAAAACAGGTAAAATTGATCTAAATAAAATTAATTCTATTTACAGTCTTCACGCTTCTTTACCTAAGGACAGCGGAAAAGTATCCGTTCTGCACGGACAGGACGTACGACAATTCTACCGGAAAAATATAGCTAAAGCGAAAAAAGACAGGCTGTATAATGTGGAAGAGCTAAGCGGGACTCCGGCGCAGGGAGGAAAAGCCAAAGGCCTGGTAAAAATTATAAACGTTAGCGCGGATATGGCTAAAATGAACAGAGGCGATATTTTAGTTTCTACCGCCACCAACCCCGCCATAGTTCCGGCCATGAAAAAAGCTGCAGCCATAATAACTGATGAAGGCGGACTTACCTGCCACGCGGCCATTGTCAGCAGGGAACTGGAAATCCCCTGCGTGGTTGGCCTTAAAATAGCCACCAAAGTCTTTAAGGATGGCGACTTGGTGGAAGTTGACGCAAATAATGGAATAATCAAAAAACTATGAAACCGCAATCCGCAAAAATTATGGTGGACGAGCATGGAATGAATTATTTCGCTTGGGCCATTATGTGCGACAGTTTTTTTAAGACTCCGTATATTAAACAGTTTACGGGCAGGCCTTTTACTTCGGAAATTATGCTAATTCAAGGCGAGCACGGGCAGTGGGCGCCAAATATTGAAAACGTAAAAGATGTGGCTGAAAACGTATTTAAAAAAATTAAAGACGGAACTTTCAATATCAAGCAAATAGAAAAACTGCATTTATATTTTGGCAAAAAAGTTATGGTCCAGGCAAAAAACTTACCGGAGCAGATAAATAAAAAAAACTTTTTGCAAAAGATGCTTGCGCTTTGGAAAGATTACGGCAACTTGTGCTGTTTGGGGTTTGTTATTGTCTGGAGCGATATTGAATACGGCCTTTTGACCAATGAACTGGAAAAAATTTTGGTAACCAAAAACGTTGGCAGGGAAAATCTGCAAAAAGAATTAAGCCTGCTTATATCCCCCACAAAAAACGTTTTGCCTTGGGAAGAAACGAAAGAGCTGCTGGAAATTGCCGCCCAATTCAAAACTCTCAAGAAAGCGGTTAAAAGCTCCGAGTTTAATAAACACTGCGAAAAATACAAATGGCTGCAATACGGCTATCAGGGGCCGGAGCTTATGCCGGAGTATTTTAAAACGGAACTGAAAAAAATATTCAAAGCAAACCCAAAAAAACAGCTCAAAAACCATTTGGCTTATTTTGCCGAACTGAAAAAACTTCAAAAAAGTCTGGAAAAAAAGCTAAAACTCAGCAAAGAAGAAATTAGATTGTTTGAGGTGGCCAGAATGATTATGTACTTAAAAGCTTACCGCGTGGACGTAAGGCATTTTTTCCATTGGCAAACTGACAAAATTTTTAAAAAACTTGGGCTAAAATACAATTTACCGCTAAACTGGTTCCACTATTCCGAAAGAACGGATATTTTAAAGCTTATAAAGACGGGCAAAGCCGACATGCAAAAAGGCTTGTCGCGAACCAAATTTATGCTTCGGATTTCGGAAAACGGAAAAATGAAATTTATTTCCAAAACCAAAGCCGATGCATTCTTAAAAAAATATCTGTTTCAGGAAAAAATTGTTATGTCTTCGGAAATTTCCGGAGCAACCGCTTTTCCGGGTATAGTAAAAGGTAAGGTTAAAATTGTGCTTTCCAAAAACAACATTGCCAAAGTTAGTAAAGGAGACATTTTGGTTGCCTCCGCAACCACGCCAGAGCTTTTGCCCGCCATGTATAAAGCGGCCGCCTTTGTAACCGACGCCGGAGGCATAACTTCCCACGCCGCCATTGTGGCGCGCGAAATGAAAAAACCCTGCATAATTGGCACGCGTATTGCCACTAAAATTTTTAAGGATGGAGACATTGTGGAAGTAGATGCAAATAAAGGGATTGTTAAAAAAATATGGGAATAAATTTGCCTACAAAATCGGACCAAGTGGAACAATGGGGGCCTATTGATATGAAGCTGCTGTACAATTCTTTTTGGTTTGCTCCTATGTCCGGAGCGGTTAAAAGCCCTTGGGGAATTTACTGGGCGGAGATGGTTGGAATTATGGAAAATGACACGGGAACATTTTACTGGTGGAAAAATAGCCTGGAAAGAGAAGGGGTTAAATCTATTAAAAAATTGTTGCTGAACGACTCAAAAAGAAAATCGGTTACCAAGGATTACTGGAAAGCTGTTGCGGGTATACAAAATACATTTACAAAATTTGAAGAGTTAGGCGCAAAAGCAAAATTCGAAGACGTTAAAACATTGGCTCTGGACTGGCAGTCTCTTTATTACAAATTTTGGGGCAT
>CAIWKW010000022.1 GCA_903913365.1 Candidatus Doudnabacteria bacterium
AGCAAAAATGACAAAAATAAATGCAACTATTTATCCGCTTGGTTTTTTATGGCGGAATTTTTTGACGAAGTCATTATGGCGGTAAGTTCCCCCGATTCTTGTAATAAGTCTTTAATTAAGTCGAATTTAACAAGGCCAGATTCGTTTAACAGTTCCAGCCAAAGTTGTGATTCGTCAGATTCCTCAATTACCGTACCCATTTTAGATATGAAGTCTTTTCTTGATTTACACCTGCAAGCCGCACGGTAGTTTGCGGCAACCGCCGTTCCGGATCTAAGCAATTGGCCGTTGCAAATTATTTTTGCTGCCGTTGGCCCATGCTCATTTATATATTGTACCAATTTTATAATTCTAATTGCAAATGTTTTTGTCCTCTTTTTTAAATCTTTCTCCGCCATACGTTTTTATTTTTGTCATTTTTTTAATTTTTGTTCATTTTTGTCATTTCGTTAGTTTCCGAGAACAAAACGGGAAAACCTCTTCACCACTACATTCTCTCCCATTTTGGCAACGGCACCGGAAATAAGATCTTTAACTTTAATGTCGGGATTTTTGGCAAAAGGTTGCTCAAGCAAGCAGGCTTCTTCGTAGTACTTGGCAATTTTACCATCCAAAATTTTGTTTATTACGTCTTCGGGCTTGCCCTTTACCTGTTCCTTGTAAATTTCCTTTTCTTTTTCCACAACTTCCAAAGGAACATCGGCAATGTTTACGTAAAGCGGGTTGGCTGCGGCAATGTGCAGGGCCAGGTCTTTGGCCAGGGCCTTAAAATCGTCCGTTCTGGCCACAAAATCGGTTTCGCAGTTAACTTCCACAATAACGCCAACGCGTCCGCCCGGGTGAATGTACGCTTCCACCAGGCCTTCATTGGCAACACGGTCGGCTTTTTTGCCGACTTTAAGCGCGCCTTTTTTGCGCAGAATTTCTATGGCTTTATCTTTTACGTTTTCCGCTTCAATTAAAGCGTTTTTAATTTCCAGCATTCCGGCGCCGGTTAGCTCACGCAGTTCTTTTAATAAATCGTTGGACATATATTTTATTTAAATTTACAAATTACGAAATTTTACGAACTGCGGTAAAACCTTTCGTAAGTTCGTACCTGTTAGTACTTCGTAAATTCAGTTAATTATTTTTGTTAATTTGCCTTAGCTTTTGCCAAGTCCGCTTCTTTTACCACGGGCACGGTCTGTTTGCCTTCTATAATGGCGTCGGAAATTATACCGCACATAAGTTCAATAACTTTGGTGGCATCGTCGTTGCAGGGAATGGCGTAATCCAAATTTTCCGGGCTGCAATTGGTGTCCACCAGGCCGATAATTTTTACTTTGCTCTTTTGAGCTTCTTTAACGGCAATGGCGTCGTGCTTAACATCGGTAACAAAAATTATTTCCGGTATCTTTTTCATGCCGGCAATGCCTTCAAAAAGTTTTTTCAGCTTTTCAATTTCGCGTTCAATGAGCAGGCGTTCTTTTTTGGTGTAGCGTTCCTGCAGTTCGCCGGTGGCTTTTAAGTTTTCCAGTTTTTCCAACTTGCGGATGGTTCTTTGAATGGTTTTAAAGTTGGTAAAAGTTCCGCCGAGCCAGCGCACGTTAACATACGGCATGTTGCAGGCAGTGGCGGTTCTTTTGATTATCTCTTTGCTCTGGCGCTTGGTGCCCACAAACAAAATGGTGGCTCCCCTGCCCGAAGCTTCTTTGGCAAACTTGGCGGCTTTTTCCAAAGCGATTTTGGTCTTTTCCAAATCTATAATATGGATATTGTTTCTTACCGTAAAAATATACGGTTTCATTTTTGGATTCCACCTGCTGGTGGTATGACCAAAGTGCGCGCCGCTTTTCAGCAGCTCGAGTAAGCTGATGTCTTTCATATGTATTGTCTTTCTTGCCCAGCTCTTTATATTTAAAGGGCGGGGTTCTTCCATTCCGCGGATCTTTAGGCTAGGCCCTCGGGCCGCCTAAGACAGAATTAATGCGGAATGTGCTTAATTTATAACCCGCTTATTATAACAGGGCTTGACTAAATTGGCAAGAGAGGGTAAAATATATCACAGATGTGCCACAGATTACGCAGACTTCGCAAATCGCCAGCGATTAGCGTTATCAGTGATATTAGCGATTAATCAGTGATTTAAAGGAAATAATTATGAAAGACAACATCCATCCTAAGTTTTATACCGACGCAACCGTTACCTGTTCTTGCGGCAGCGTTTTTACCACGGGTTCCACCCAAAAAGAAATGCATACCGAAATTTGCAGCCAATA
>CAIWKW010000023.1 GCA_903913365.1 Candidatus Doudnabacteria bacterium
AAGAAATTGCCAAAGCTTTATTGAAAATTGATGCGGTTAGATTTAATCCTAAAGAGCCGTTAACTTTTAAGGGAGGAAATATTTCACCTGTATATGTTGATAATCGAAAGTTTCCTTTTTACCCAAACGAATGGCATAAAGTAATAGAGGGATTTGCCGAGTTGATAAAGAAAAAAAATTTGGAATTTGATATTATTGCAGGTATGGAAACAGCAGGAATTCCCCACAGCGCCGCTTTAAGTTTTTACTTAAATAGGCCGTCAATTTTTGTGAGAAAGGAAGCTAAAGATCACGGGACAAAAAGCAGAATAGAGGGCGGCAAAGTGCAAGGGAAAAAGGTTTTGCTGATAGAAGATCTGGTAACAGCCGGAACAAGCAGCCTTTCCGGGGTAAAGGCCTTGCGTGAAGAAGGTGCTATTGTGAATGATTGCCTGGTGATTATCAGTTATGGCTTTAAGGAATCACAAGACGCTTTTAAGAATGTCGGCATGGCCCTACGTTCTTTAACTACATTTGAACTTGTTTTAAGAGAAGCTTTATCTCAGGGAAAGTTTTCTGAGCAGGAAATTTTGATGATTAAAGATTGGTTTAGCGATCGTCACGGCTGGGCAGCCAGACATGGCTTTGCAAAATAATATGATTATAGATAAATACAATCAGCGGGTTGATAAAATAAATTCTTTGGTTTGCGTGGGACTGGATTCCGACTTTGAAAAAATTCCGGAACGCTTTAAAAAATTGGAAAATCCCCAGTTTGAATTTAACAAGTGGATTATTGACCAAACAGCGGAGTTTGCCGCGGCCATGAAATTTAATATGGCTTTTTACGAGGCGCGCGGAGCCAAAGGAATAACGGAGCTGAAGCTTTCCATAGATTATTTAACTAAAAAACATCCCGATATTTTTACCATTTGTGACGCCAAGCGCGCGGATATAGGAAACACCAACAACGGGTATGCGGAGGAAGTGTTCGATTATTTTGGCTTTGACGCCATTACGCTAAATCCGTATTTGGGCAAAGAAGCCTTAAAGCCGTTTTTGGACAGGGCTGATAAGGGCTGTATTATTTTATGCCGGACATCCAATCCCGGAGCCGGAGAAATTCAAGATCTTCGTGTTTTCCCCCCTCTCCCTTTGGGAGAGGGACGGGGTGAGGGTTCCAAGGCTCTTTGGCAAATCATTGCCGAAAAAGTTCGCGACGGTTGGAACTATAATCATAATTGTATGCTGGTGGTTGGCGCTACTTACCCCGAGGAGCTAAGGCAACTCAGAAAAATTATGGGCAGAATGGCTTTTTTGGTCCCTGGCGTTGGAGCGCAAGGTGGAGATGTGGAAAAAATGATTAAGGCCGGGCTTAATGACCAAAAGCGCGGACTGATGATCAATTCTTCGCGCGGAATTATTTTTGCGGACAATCCGGCCAAAGAAGCGGAAAAATTAAGAGACGAAATTAACCAATATCGCTAATGTACAGAATTTTAAAACCCGTACTGTTTAAAACTTTTAAGGATCCGGAAACAGCCCATAATATGGCGCTGTCTTTTTTAAGGTTTGCCGGCACCAGACCTATTAAGCCGCTGGTTAAGCTTTTTACAAAGGTGGAAAGCGAAAGTTTAAGGCAAAGGCTGTGGAATTTAAATTTTAAAAATCCGGTCGGCCTGGCCGGAGGTTTTGATAAACACGGAACGGCTATAGCCGGCCTTTCGGCTTTGGGCTTTGGGTTTTTGGAAATAGGTACAGTTACAAAGCACGGACAGCCAGGAAATCCCCGCCCGAGAATTTTTCGGCTGGAGCAGGACTTGGCCTTAATTAACAGAATGGGTTTTAATAATTTTGGTGCCGACAGTCTTGCCCAAAACTTGGCTGGGCAGAAACCGGCAAATATTCCAATCGGCATAAGTTTGGGAAAATCCAAAATTACGGAACTGGGCCGTGCGGCAGAAGACTATTTGTATTCGTTTCAAAAACTTTACAACTACGGCGATTATTTTGTGGTTAATGTCAGCTCTCCCAATACTCCGAATTTAAGACGGCTTCAGGATAAAAACTTTTTGGAAGAAATAATCTCCGGTTTGAAAAATTTTGCCAAAACGCAAAAATTGAATAAGCCGATATTGATAAAAATAACCTCGGATTTGTCCCTTGATGCCGTGGATGAAGTTTTGGAAGTTTGCAAAAATTATTTGGTTGACGGAATTATTGCCACCAACACTTCGCTCGGCAGAGAAGGTTTAAAAGTTAAAACAAATGAAGCCGGCGGGCTTAGCGGTTTGCCCATAAAAAATAAGGCCGCGCAGTTGATTAAATATATTTACAAGCACGCTAAAGATTTGCCGGTTATTGGCGTGGGCGGGATTTTTACGGCCGAGGATGCGTATGAAAAAATCAAAGCCGGGGCAACTCTGGTGCAAATTTATACCGGTTTTGTGTATCAAGGGCCCCTGGTGGTAAAAAAGATTAACCTGGGATTGGTAAAACTGTTTAAGCGGGATGGTTTAAAAAATATCAACGAGGCGGTGGGGGTTGAGTGTAGATAATTTTTTTAATATAATTGGTATACGCTTTAACACTGAGATAATTATGAGACCGACAAATAAAATTATAACAAAATGGTCACATGAGTTAGCTTATTCTGTTGGACTTATTGCAACTGATGGTTGTCTTTATAAAGACGGAAGACATATGGCTTTTATATCAAGAGATGTCCAACTTATAAAGGTTTTTATGAAGTGTTTAGGTTTAAAAAATAAAATTTCCAAAAAAGAAAGCGGTTTTTTAAAAGGCAGTTATTCTTATTGGGTTCAGTTTGGAGATATTAGATTTTATAGGTTTTTAATTTCACTTGGTTTGACTCCGGCAAAATCTAAAATTTTGGGGCAATTAAAAATTCCAAAACAATATTTTTTTGACTTTTTACGAGGGAGTTTTGACGGTGACGGTAGTTTTTACTCTTATTGGGATAAGCGGTGGGCTTCTAGCTTTATGTTTTATTTAGTTTTTATTTCAGCAAGTCAAAAACATATAGAATGGATACAAAATAAAATAGATGAAGTATTAAATGTAAGAGGACATATCAGCCATTCTGTACATGCCAAAACTTTTCAATTAAGGTATGCAAAGAGCGAAAGCAGGCAAATTTTTAAAAAAATGTATCATTCTTCAAATCTTCCCAGACTTGAAAGAAAATACAAAAAAGTATATACTGCACTAACGGTTGATAAAAAAAATCGTTAAGAATGCCCGGGTGGCGGAACTGGTATACGTACCACCTTGAGGTGGTGGCGGGAGCAATCCCATGGAGGTTCGAATCCTCTCCCGGGCACCAGCCTTCGCTAAAGCTACGACTGGCTTATGCCAGAAGCAGATTTATCGATGATTGATATCTTAAAACTGTCCTCTATAATAGAGGACAGTTTTTTGTTTATTGGGTATAATAAATATACATTAATAATTATCCAAATTTTTTATGCTAAATATCCCCATAATTTTAGGCTCTGTTAGAGAGGGAAGAAAAAGCGAAACCCCGGCTAAGTACATAATGGAAAAGGTAATTGCGGCCGGACATAAATCCCAGCTGGTGGATTTTAAAGAATTGCCTTTGCCTTTTTATAGTGCGGCCACCATGCCCGTGGTTTATTTTAAAACGCAGTATCCCGATGCCAATGCACAAAAATGGAGCGACATTGCCCGGGCGGCCGACGCTTTCATTATTGTGACGCCGGAATATAACCATGGCTATCCGGCGGTGCTAAAGAATGCTTTGGATTGGCTGTATTTGGAATTTGAAAAAAAGCCGTTCGGTTTGATGGGCGTGTCCAGCGGCAGTGTTGCCGGTGCCAGAATGATTGAACACCTGCGTCCGATAATTGAAAATTTTGGCGCAGTAGCCGTGCGTGAAACCGTAATGCTCGGGCCGATTGATAAAATTTTTGCCGAAGACGGAAAGCTTTTGGATGAAAGAGTAAATAAAAAAATAGACGGAATGCTTTCGAGCTTGGTCTGGTGGGCTGAAGCTTTAAAAAAATCCAGATAATTTTAAATAGAAATGATGCAGGCGGACTCGTGAGTTACGAGTCCGCCTTTTGCGTAGTATGAAAGCTGGCAATCCTGATTACCTTCGGGGGTGAATTTTCCCTAATTGATCAATGTCCCTCTGAGTGAGGGGTCTAAACGGATTGCTATCCTTGGCTTTTTTATGCCTCCATGCCAAATACGCGACTAGGAAGACAATTGCCGCAATAATGCATTGTGTCTCCATATTCATGGTGTACCTCCTTAGTTGTACCCACATTTTTGATTGCCATTTTTGGCAGGCAAAAATTTAGATAAAATAAAAGACGCTTTATCTGTATGTTTAAGATGATACGGCTTTCCATTTTCCGTTTTCGTCTTTCATGAGTTTTCCCGCAACGGAAAAACCGGCTGCCAGCTTGTGCCCTCCCCCGCCGAAAATATGAGCGATTTTTGAAACATCTATATTTTTAAAAGTATCGCTGCGCAAACTGCCTTTAATAACGTTGCCGTCCTGCCTTAAAAACATGGCAAACTTTGCTTCCGGCACAGTGTTAAGCGTTTCCACAAAACCTTCAAACGCGGCCTGCGGCAGGCTTTGAAAATTGGCCAAGTCCTGTTCGGTCATGGCGGAATAAATAATTTTATGTTTTTCGTCGTAATAGGAATTTTCCATGGCTTTGCCCCAGGCCTTTAAAGTCTGGAGTGATTTGTTTTTGTAAACTTGCCCGACAATTTTATTTATATGGGCTCCTCTGCTCATAAGCTCGCCGGCAGCTTTTAGTGTGGAACTTTGGGTGTTGCTGTGCATAAAACAGCCTGTGTCTGTAATTATGCCGGTTAAAAGGCAAGTGGCAATATCTTTGGTAATTGGCCACTTGTTCCATACAAAAAAATCATAAACCAGCTCCGCGACGGAAGATTTTTTATGGTCCACAACATTAACCTGGCCAAAGCCGGTATTGTCCGGATGGTGATCTATATTTAAAACCGGAATCTCCAGGCTCATAGTTTTTTCACTGCCGCAACGGTCTTTGGATGAGCACCCGAAAGTAATAAGCAGATCAAAATTCTTATGTTCGATATCATCCGCAATTTTATTGCTGTTAGGCAGGAAATTAAGACTTGGCGGTACGCCCTTCTTTATAGAATAGGTTACTGTTTTTCCCATTTTTTCCAGCTGATAACCCATAGCCAAAAGCGCCCCGCCGTCATCCCCGTCCATGCGTTCGTGCATGGTCAAAAGAATGTCGCTTGATGCGTCAATTAAATCTTTAGCTTTGGCAAAATTTTGTTCCATTTTTACAGTTGCAAATTTCTAATTATTCTAATTGCTCTAATTTACCTAAAGAATGTCTAATTCTTAATACTAAATTTCTAAACATTAGACATCGGTTTTTGTTTAGAATAATTAGACTAATTAGGTCAATTAGAATAATTTATTTTCCTTCTTCTTTATGTACTTCCCGTATAAGTTCATCTATATGTTGGACATAGCGCGGGCTGGTATCCAGCTTAAAGCTTATGCGGGGAATAATTTTGGTGGCGAAATTTTTATTCAGTTCGCCCTGAATATCGTAAATATTTTTTGCCAAAAAATTCAAAATCTTGTCGTCGTCGCCGTTAAATATGGAAATCCATATCTTTGCCCACTTCATGTCTTTGCTGGTGTCCACTTTGGTAATCGTTACCAGGCCTTTTTGCCAATCCAAAAACTCATGCAAAACCGGCCCGAGTTCTTTCTCGATTAAAGAATTTACTTTGGCTATGCGGTTAGTGTCTTTTTTAATAGGCTTCATAGATTTTAAATAAATTAATTTGCCTGTTATATTATAGCAACTAAACAGTATAATTCATTTTTTGGATTTTATCAAGGGTTCTTGTAAAATGGACATTTAAAACCCCCGCTTCCCGGGGGTTTCGTATTTTCGTAATTTTAGTATTTAGTAGAAGCTAAAGAGTTTTCTGCTTTATCTTTTCTTCAAAGCTTTCCAAAACATCGCCAACTTCAATTTTTACAGGAGTTTTTAATTTAATGCCGAATTCCTCGCCGGCATTAATATTTTTGGCCGCAACTTTGCTTTGTTGGAGTTCCAAAATTTCTCCCCTGCCCAGCTCTACTTCTCCGCGCCAAATGGCTACTTGGCTTTTCTTTTTAATTTCGCCTTCTTCCACCCTTCCGCCCACAATCATTTCGCCCTTTTCCGTGCGGAAAATGGCCAAGACTTTGGACTTGCCGTTGCTGAGTTTTTCCAATTCAGGAGTGAACATTTTTATAACCGCGGAAGTAATATCTTCAATAAGTTCGTAAATTACGTCGTAGCTGTCAATAACCACTTTTTTCTGTTTGGCTAAATTTAAAGCTTTGGAATTTACTTTGGTTCTAAAACCTATAATAATGGCCCTGGAGTTTGAGGCTAAAAGCACGTCGGATTCGTTAATCTCACCAACCGCTTCGCTGATAATGCCGATTTTAACTTCGTCGTTTTTTAATTTGGCAATTGATTGTTTAATGGCTTCCAAAGATCCGGCAACGTCGGTTTTGAGCAGTAAATTTAAGGTCTTGTTTTTATAATCGCCTACAATTCCCTGTTTGCTGGAAATTTTGTGGCTCTGATTTTTGCGCTGTACGGTTATGGCGATTTGTTTGGCTTGATCCAAAGTTTCGGTGGTTTGCAGAATATCGCCCGCCTGGGGAATTTCACTTAGTCCGGAAATTTGCACGGGTGTGGAGGGCAACGCTTCTTTAAGCTTGCGTCCGGTTTCGTCTTCCAAACTTCTTATGCGCCCGAAAGCAGAGCCGGCCGCAAAAATATCGCCTGTTTTAAGCGTGCCGTTTTGCACAATAACAGAAGCGGTAACGCCTTTTCCCGGAGTAACTTTAGATTCAATAATTGTGCCAACGGTTCTGCCTGAAGGATTGGCTCTAAAATTTTCCATTTCCGCAGTCAAAGAAATCATTTCCAGCAAGGTATCTATTCCTTGGTTTTGCTTGGCGGAAATTTCCACGGCAATAGTTTTACCTCCCCACTCTTCGGTAAGTACTCCCTGTCCGGCCAGTTCCTGCTTTACTCTTATGACATTGGCATCCGGTTTGTCTACTTTATTAATGGCCACTATCATTGGGGTGTTGGTGAACTTGGCGCGATTGATAACTTCCAAAGTTTGAGGCCTAACGCCGTCGTCGGCAGCCACCACCAAAATAATAATGTCCGTTACGTTGGCGCCTCTGGCGCGCATTTCGCTAAAAGCTTCATGGCCCGGAGTGTCCAAAAAAGTAATATACTTGCCGTTCTTTTTAACCTGATAGGCTCCAATATGCTGGGTAATGCCGCCGCTTTCGCCTTCGGCCACTTTGGCTTTGCGAATGGTGTCAAGCAGCGTGGTTTTACCGTGGTCCACGTGGCCCATAATAGCCACAATCGGCGGACGGGGTTTTAAATTTTCTTCTTTTTCCGATTTCAAAACTTCCTGCAAAAAGCCGAGGCCAAAATCTGATACGCTGGTGTCGGCTTCGCTTTCCACTTCAAATCCCAAATCCTGGGCCACAATGCTGGCGGTTTCAAAATCAACCTCTTCGTTAATGGTGGCCATTATGCCGTTGGTTATTAAAACTTTAATAATGCTGGTTACGGGGAGTTTTAAAATAAGGGCAAAATCGCGGACTTTAATAAACGAAGGCAGTTTAACTTTTTTAATTTCCTTGGGTCCGGCGGCCGGAGCTTTTATAGGCACGCCAAAAGCTTCCAAAAGTTTTCTGGCAATGTAGTTGTCTACCTTGTTGGCCTTTGGGGAAATATAATAACCCTTCTCCTTGGCTTTGCTGCGGAGATCCTGGATGGACATATTCAGTTGTGAGGAGAGGCTGGAAAGATTCATTGGGCTATTTTGCTTTTTTTAATATAATCAAAATGATTTTAACTTATTTACTCTACCAGAAAACTGCAATAAAATCAAGCTATTTGCAAGTGCCTATTATTAAGACTGGTAGAAATATTACTGATAAAAAGAGCGCGCGAGAAGGTCTCGCGCGCATGTTAAGTCTTCTCGTCCGGCTGACACTAAATAGCAGCCTGAATTTGAAGCAGATGTTTTACCTTAATGGGATATTGTCCGTCATAACAGGCGGAACAAAAGCTGGTCTTGTTCCCGGCTGCGTTTTTCAGACCCGCTAGGCTTAAGTAGGCCAGGCTGGTGCAGCCGATGAATTCGCGGATTTGCTCAACGGTTTTGTTGGCCGCAATGAGTTTGTTCCGGTTAGGAGTGTCCACTCCGTAAAAACAAGGGAATTTTGTCGGCGGACAGGAAATGCGGAGGTGAACTTCTTTTGCTCCGGAAGCAAAGAGCATTGCGACAATTATCTTGGAAGTTGTTCCCCTGACAATTGAATCATCCACCACAACCACTCTTTTCTCTCTAAGAGTATTGCGGATTGGATTGAGCTTCAGTATAACGCCGTTGTATCTGTCTTCCTGCAGAGGCTCAATAAATGTCCGACCAATATAGTGGTTGCGGATGAATCCTACCTCATAGGGAATATTTAAGGCCTTGGCAAAGCCTCTTGCTGCCGGTATGCCTGAGTCAGGCACCGCAATAACAATATCCGCATCGGCTGGACATTCTTGGGCCAAGATTTGGCCCATTCTTTCTCTGGTTTGCTGGAGCGGTTCGCCGTCGTATTCCGAGTCAGGCCGTGAAAAATAAACTCGTTCAAACAAACACTGGGCCTCTTCCTCAGAAGTCGGCAATCTATAGCTTTCAACAGAGCTTTGCCCAACGATTATTATTTCTCCCGGCTCCACTTCCCGGATAAATGTCGCCCCGACAATGTCCAAGGCGCAAGTTTCAGAGGCAAATACAATTGTTTTTTCGCCGACTTTTCCCATAACCAGCGGACGAAATCCAAACGGATCCCTGACGGCGATAATCGAGTCCTTGCTCAGTATTGTCAAGGAATAAGATCCCCTAACTTGGCTGAGCGACCAGATAATTCTGTCTACAATGGTTTTTCCCGGAGCAATTGAAATCAGATGAAGAATAATTTCGCTGTCGCTGGTGCTTTCGCGATGCACTCCTTGCTCCGCAATTGTTCTTTCAATTTCTTCAGTGTCGGGCACATTTCCATTGTGCGCCAGCGCCAGTTCCCCTGTGCAGAAAGGCTGTACGTTGCACAGCTCATTTCCGCCCGCGGTTGAATATCTGACATGGCCAATCGCACTATTTCCTCTAAGCTTATTTAGGCTTTTCGGTCCTTGAAACACCGTGTCTATCAGGCCCATGCCCTTTTTACCGTGAAGGGCTTCCCCGTCACTGGTATAAATTCCCGCACCTTCTTGTCCGCGATGCTGCAAAGCGAATAGCATTCGCCTTGCCAGCTCAGCGGCATGCGTGTGGCCATAAACGCCAACAACACCGCACTCGTCTTTAAATCCCACTTTAGTATCCTCCTGCAAGATTCTTTTCAGTCTTGAAAAGCAAAGTAATTTAAAAACCTCCGCGGATATGCGGAGGTTTTATTTGGGTATGGTGCGTCCCTGTGTTTCGTTGTGAGAATTAGTCTTCAGTTTGTGTCTACTGTATCCCATAGGATTTTTATTATAGCATATACAAAAAAATTAGAAAGTCCGGTTTTTTCCCACTATCATTCTTAGGCGTTGGGGAATAATCTCCACTGTAGCCGGGAACTTTGCCACTACCCTGCCGAGCATGGTAAGGTTGCTGCCGCGCGGTTCCAAAAACTGGATTTTTTTACATTTTATAACCGTGGTGTTCGGAACTTTTTCCAAAGAACCTTCCGCAATGTTTCCCCGCTGGGTTAAAATTTGCATTTTGCCCAGGCGCTCCAAAATCAGCAAATCCAAATTGCCGTCCGTGGGGTTGCCGATTTTATCGTTTTGGCTGGCCGAGGAGCGAATGTTAACCGCCAACCCCCCAAGGCCGTTTATGGTCACATTATAGGAATCATCTATTCGTATGGTAAAAGCTTTGGACTCGGAAGAAAGCAATTTTAAACTTTGCCACAAAGATTCGTTTTTTATGTTATGGCTCATTACCCCAAATTCCAAATAGCTTATAAAATAACTGCCGGCGATTTTTGCCAAATCGATTTTTTCTATTCTTCTGGCGGCTATGGTTTTTGCTCCGGCAAAAACGCTCTCAATTCCCAGAATGTTGGCCAAATTGGAATTTTCGTCAAACGGAATAAAGCCCAAGGTAAAATCACGGCCTTTTAAGGCAGCCAGCATTAAGTTAAAGGTGTCGTCGCTGCCGCAAGCCACTAAAGTTTTGGCTCCCCGCTGGCTGGCGGTGTCCACCAATTCCTGCACGCTTCTTAGCGGTGTAACGCGCGCGGTTTCCCCGGCAATTTTAAATTCCGCCAACAGCCCGTAAAGTTCGGTCTGCAGCTTTTCAAATTTTTCCATTGACAGGACGTTTTGGTCTAGGATGTAGTAATACACAATATAAATGACAAAAATTAAAAAAATTTTAAAATGACAAAAATAAATGGGCCCTCAATTTTTGCTCATTTATGTCAATTTTGTCATTTTTACTCATTTGCCCTATTCTTCCGGTTCCAGTTCCGGTTCGTTTTTATCGTGATTGAGTTTTTTGCCGTTTCCGTTTACCACGGGGCCGGTGTTCATATTGCATTTGCCGGAAAATTGAGCCCCGTCTTCCACCCGCAAAACCGCGCAGTTAATATCGCCGATAATTTTGGCCGTGCTTTGCAGTATTAAATGACCGGAAATTTTTAAATTACCTTGGACTTCCCCGCCCACAACCGCGTTTCCCGCCAACACATCGGCCGCAATTTTTGCGCCCGGAATAACAAACACGCTTTGGCTGGTTTTAACTTTTCCGCTTACCTGGCCTTCTATTTTTATGTTTCCTTCGCTGTTTAAATCTCCCTGAATTTTTACGCTGGGGCCAACAACGGTTTCGGCAGCTTCATTTAAAGTTTCATCAAGCATTTTTTCCATAGTAGGTTCTTTCTTTTTGCCGGCGCATTTGGCGGCAGTTAATTATGTATAACGGTTTTTTTAGTAACCAAAATAAACTAAGTTTTTTGAAATTTTGTGTTTGCCAAATCAATTGCCTGAATTTCCTCCTCGCTTAATTGGGTGTCACTTTTTCCACTCTCTAATTTTTTGGTATAGATTCTGTTTTGCTGCCTGCCGTGCATGGAAGTAATTACCACCCCGCAATTATGGGCGTCCATTAAGGCTAAAGAGAAGCTAAAGTTTCCGCCTCCGTCATCAAACGGGTTAAACCTGACAAGTCCGACTTTTTGTATTGCGAATGTGGAATTATTACGCAGGTTGATTAAATTTTCTTCAAGATTCTTAATTTGATCCCGATCTGTTTTAATCTCATTTTTTAAAGCGTAAATAACGCTTTCCAAGTTTTGGGCCTGGGCGCCGGAAAAAAAGATTTTTTTCAGCTTATTTAAAGAGTAATTTTGCCAGGCGCAAAAGGCTCCTAAAAAAAGCGCCACTAGGCTTATAATTAAAGCAAGAGAGTTCATGGAAAAATTCATAGCTAAAGCATTGTAGCATTACCAAGGGTTGCTTTCAAATGAGCTTATTGGTAAAATACCAGTAATCTAGATTATTTAACGGCCCCTATTTATTTATGAGTAAAAAGCACAAAAATCCCGGAGTACAAAATAATTTTCAGTCAGCGCAGAATCCGGCACTAACCCATGAAGCGGAGTACCAGATAATTAAGTTCGATTTAATTAAGGTATTGGTGTTAAATGTGGTTTATTTGGCTGTTATTTTGGGTTTGTATTTCAGTAATCAAAAAACCCAGTTTTTGGAACATTGGTTCGCTAAAGTCTTACATTTTTAGGCTTTAGCCGAAGGCATTAATATTTATCCCGTCTTTTGAATAAAAGACGGGATTTTCATATATGATATAAATTTTGTATT
>CAIWKW010000024.1 GCA_903913365.1 Candidatus Doudnabacteria bacterium
ATCATCAACGATAAATTTACAGCTATCTTTTTGGTGGCAAGAAGATGCCCATCAACAATCACACTGTTGATTTTTTCCCAATAACTGGATAAAATAGTATCTGTTAGCAAAAGAGTCCTAATGCGGGATTCGTATAACGGTAGTACATTAGCCTTCCAAGCTGATGGCACGGGTTCGACTCCCGTATCCCGCTCCAGAAAAAAGCCCGGCCATTTTGGCCGGGCTTTTTTCTGGTTTGCGAGTACGCGGACCTTTCCCGCTGCGCCCCGCATACGATCCCGCCTTGGCGGGAGAGTTGTGCGGGGTATCCCGCTCCAGCCTTCGCCCCTAAAGGGGCTACGGCTGGCTTACGCCAGTTCGATAATTTTTAAATATCAAAAAAATTAAAATAAACTGCAAAGGCGGAGGCTGCGCGCCGAAGTCTGACGAAGGTGGGCTGATTCGCTGCGCCACGTTTTAACCGCCAAAGTTTGACTGAATGGATTTTGTAAATTAGCGCATATATAAATATGGTATAATTAACCAAAGTAAAAATTATTTAACCACAGAGTTCTATGCAAAAAAGAACCAAAGCAATAGTTACTTTAAGTTTATTGAGCCCCGTGCTGGCAGAACTTCTTTCCGGCAGTTCTCCGGCGCTAAAGTTTTTTCTTCCCTGGTATTTTCTGCTGCAGTGGGTGTCTTACGGCATTCCGGTGCTCATAATGCGCGAGTTGGCCGTAAAATGGAAATTGGGCATTAGCGGAATATTTATTTTGGGTCTCGGTTATGGAATTTTTAACGAGGGAATAATAACGCAAACTTTCTTTTTGAAACAGGCGTCTTTTTTTCCGTTTTACGGATATTACTTCGGAATGCATCTTGCCTGGGTTCCTTTTGCCGCCGTGTGGCATTCTCTCCACAGTATTTTATACCCCATCCTTTTAACCTATTTCTTATATCCGGAAGTTTCAAAAGAAAGATGGCTGACCGATACAACCGTTAAATTTTTGTTTGCCTTTTCCTTTCTGGAAACTCTGGTAATTTATTTTAGTCCGCATTTAGCCGCTCCGGTTTACTTCTTCGTATTTTGGGCCGCAATTTTTCTGCTGGCCCAAATATCAAAAAAATATACCGTACAGCTTAACTATGTGCAATCAAGTTTTTCCAAAAGCACTTTTTTTGCAGGTTTTGCCACTGTTTTGTTTTATTTCGGTTTAATCATAATTACCAAAACGCAAGCTACTCTTTTAATTTATTGGCTGGTTTTAGCGGGCATGGTCCGCGGAACGTGGTGGCTAATAAAAGTTAAACAGTGGGCAGCAATGCCCGCAATAATTGTTTTTGTAGCCGGCGATTATGTGGCCAACAGCATATTTGCCGTTGTGGGCAGGCACACCATGGATGTTTTGCTTACCAGTATTATAATCTCCGCCTGGCTCATATATATAGCCAGAAAACCCAGGCCCCAGGCGGCGGTTATTAATTCCTCCACGCCGTTTGTGAGTGTTTAAAAAATAATATATGAATGAATTGCTATATATTGCCGTCGCTGTTGCTTTAATCTATTTTTTTGTTGTGTTTGTATTGCTGAGGCTGGCGGTACCCTTTATGGGCTTTAAACAGTATTGTCCACCAACTCAATTGCCGCAGAAAATTTGGGATACAATCAACGAGCTGGAAAAACAATCTGTCGACCAAAAGTCCTACCTGCAAGCCGTTTATAATTATGTAAGTCATCGATGGGAACACAGCAGGTTTAAAGCGGCTTATCAGCTGCCAAAATTATTCAGAAAGGATTTGGATCGGATTTGGAATGTAAAGGGTTTTGTTTATTGTTCAACTATAAATTTTGTGGTTTACGTTTTATTGGCGAACAGCAAATTTTTTACAGCCGAAGATGTGAAAGTTAAACACGTATTTCTAAATTTTGTACCGCATCAATATCTGCAGGTTAAAGTTGGTAATGAGTGGATAGATGTAGATCCGGCCGGGGCGGGGATCCGCGGTTTCGGCATTGGCCACCACGCCAGTTTTTTTGGTTGACTCAATTTTTACCTATGTTATAATCAAAACAATTAAATAGTATAAAACTTATCAAGAGTCCCGCCTGTGGCGGGACGGCAACCTGCCCTAAATAACCTTGGGCAAGGTGCCAATCCCGCTTTGCGGGGGATAAGAGAAAGGGATTTTTATTTTATGCCCATTAAAAAGGCATTGGTGCAAAAAAAACTTTTTACTTCCGAGTCCGTAACCGAAGGACATCCGGATAAAATGGCCGACCAGATTAGCGACGCGATACTCGACGCCATTATCAAAGAAGATCCTCGCGGGCGCGTGGCCGTGGAAACTTTGCTCACCAACGGCGTATGCGTGGTAGCCGGAGAAGTAACCACCAGAACCTATGTGGACATTCCCAAAATTGCGCGCGGCGTAATTAAAGATATTGGCTATACCAACGCCGAGTACGGTTTTCAGTGGGAAACTTCCGGCGTTATGGTGGCAATAAAAGAGCAATCTTCCGATATTGCCATGGGCGTGGACAGTTTTGAAAAAAACAAGAAGGGCGACATAGTTAAAGAAGATTTGGAGCACATTGGCGCCGGCGACCAGGGGTTGATGTTCGGCCTGGCCACGGACGAGACCAAAGAATTTATGCCTCTTCCGATTGTTCTTGCCCACAAATTGACCAAGCGCTTGGCTGAGGTGAGAAAGAAAAATATTGTAAAAGGATTGCGGCCTGACGGCAAGAGCCAGGTAACGGTTGAATATAGCGGTGAAAAGCCCAAACGCGTGCACACGGTGCTTATAGCCGCACAGCACGATCCGGAAGTTGAGAGCGAAAAGTTAAAAGCCGATATTATAAAATACGTAATCAAATACGTAATTCCAAAAAATTTGCTGGATAAAAATACCAGAATTTTGGTTAATTCCACGGGCCGGTTTGTAATTGGAGGGCCTCAGGGAGACACGGGGCTTACCGGACGCAAAATTATTGTGGATACTTACGGCGGAGCCGGGCGCCACGGCGGCGGCTGTTTTTCCGGCAAAGACCCTTCCAAGGTTGACCGCAGCGGCAGCTATATGGCCCGCTATGTGGCCAAAAATTTGGTGGCCTCGGGTTTGGCAAAAAAAATCGAAGTTCAGGTGGCTTATGCCATTGGCGTACCCGAACCTCTTTCTGTGCGCGTGGACAGTTTTGGCACGGGCAAAGTTAGCGATGAAAGAATTGCGGAAATTGTTACTCAGGTGTTCGACTTGCGTCCCGGCATGATTATTAAAAATTTAAATTTGCGCCGCCCTCTTTACCGCCAGGTTGCCGCTTACGGGCATTTTGGCCGAAACGATCTTAAGCTGCCGTGGGAGAAACTGGATAAAGTGCAGGCTATACGCAAGCTAGTTAAAAGTAGAAAGTAAACTCCCCCTAGCCCCCTCTTTAGGAAAGAGGGGGTAGCTCCCGCCTTCGCTTCCAACTTCACTAAAGTTTCGTCGGACAAGAAAGCTTCGGCGGGCAAGCCGCAGGTATTCTTGGAAGGACGGAGTAAAATGCCCCTTCTCTTTTATAAAGAGAGGGGCGGGAAGAGTTTAACTGAAGGTTATTTTGGCATCATATAATTGCTATAACAAAGGTGCTCTTTGCCGCAACGCTTTATCAGCGGGCAAAGAGCACCTTTGTATTTAGGATATTTCTTCATCTATTTTTCATTCGTACTTGAAATAATAATAATGACCCCGATATCGAGCTCGGGGTCTGTAATTTTAAGCTAAATTAAGGTTAACTTGGTTCGGTAAAAAAAAGCGGTTATAATACAGACATGATAAGAAATATAGAACAATCGGACAATAATAACCAAGAAAATGAAACGGCAAAAGAGGCCGGAATGCTGCTGGACGAATTGGAAGAAATTGCGGCTAGTCTGCAAAGGCTGGAAAAAGAAGATGAAGGATTGCTGGTTTCTTTGGGCAGAACTCAATCGGAAAGGAAACTAAAAAAAGCAGTAGGCGATATAGGTATACAAAGAGGCCGGCCGATTAAGCGCAGGC
Organism: Candidatus Doudnabacteria bacterium; assembly: GCA_903913365.1. Lineage (GTDB taxonomy): Bacteria > Patescibacteriota > Doudnabacteria > UBA920 > UBA920 > PALSA-1336. The sequence goes on from CAIWKW010000024.1 coordinate 4,024, forward strand.
AGGAAATTTTTACATACATAAATGAGCTGCGAAAAAAAACATCGGAATCTAATTTTTCAAAAGATTTTAAGGTTAAATTTATAAATTAAAATTAAATAGTATGAAAAATAATATACCGGAGCTGGCAAAATTAATTCGATATTATTCCTTGGTTTCCACCACCCAGGCGGGGAGCGGGCACCCGAGCTCATCTTTAAGCGCCGCCGATTTAATGGCTGAGCTTTTTTTTAACGGATATTTTAAAACGGATTTAAATAATCACAAAAGTCCGAATAACGATAGATTAATTTTTAGCAAGGGCCATGCCAGTCCGCTGTTTTTTTCTTTGTACGCGGCAGCGGGAAAAGTGAGTGAAACAGAAATGCTTTCTTTGCGGAAATTCGGATCAAAATTGGAAGGTCATCCGACAATGGAATTTCCATACACGGAAGTGCCGACCGGTTCTTTAGGCCAGGGGCTTTCTGTGGGGCTTGGCATGGCTTTAAACGCCAAGCTGGATAAGTTATCTTATAATACTTTTGTTTTGCTTGGCGACAGCGAAATGGCCGAAGGCAGCGTTTGGGAAGCCATGGAGGTTGCGTCCCACTATAAATTAAATAATTTGATTGCGATTTTAGATGTTAACAGGTTAGGCCAGCGCGGGGAAACCATGCTTGGGTATAATACGGATGTTTACGAGGCCAGGGCAAAGGCTTTTGGCTGGGAAACAATTGTGGTTGATGGACATAATTTGGAGGAAATTGAGAAAGCATTTAATTTTGTTGTAGGGGCGAGCTTTAGCCGCCCGTCATCGGAAACGGGCGGCCAAGGCCAGCCCCTACAGTCTGATAAGCCGACCATGATAATTGCCAAAACCATTAAGGGCAAAGGCGTTAGCTTTATGGAAGACAAAGACGGCTGGCACGGCAAAGCTTTGTCGGCGGATGAATTAAAATTAGCTCTAGTAGAAATTGGTGCGGTTGATAAAAGTTTGATCGGGGAAGTTGCAAAGCCAAAAATTCCAACCACCCCGTCCGCCTACGGCGGCCACCCCTCCTTGTCAGGAGGGGAAGCTCCGCAGCAAACCTCGGATATTCTGCGGAGCTCTCCTCCTGCTAAGGAGGAGTACCCCGCGATAGCGGGGGGAGGTGGTATAAAATTTACCGATTATCCAAAAGACAAACCCGTTGCAACCCGCAAAGCGTATGGTAATGCCTTGGCAAACTTAGTTGATGCCAATCCTAATGTGGTTGTCCTTGATGCGGAAACTTCCAATTCAACTTATGCGGAATTTGTAAAAAAGAACCATCCGGAAAAGTTTTTTGAAATGTATATTGCCGAACAAAATATGGCAGGCACAGCTTTGGGTTTTTCCGCCCGCGGAAAAATTCCTTTTGTTTCCACTTTTGCCGCGTTTTTGTCCCGGGCTTTTGACCAAATTAGAATGTCGGCTTTGGCGCACGCCAATATAAAGTTTATCGGCTCGCACGCCGGCGTGAGCATTGGAGAAGACGGCGCGAGCCAAATGGGACTGGAAGAAATTGCTATGTTCAGAGCCGTTTCCGGCAGCGTGGTTTTGTATCCTTCCGACGCTGTTTCAACGGAAAAATTGGTTTGGGAAGCCGCCAAACATAACGGCAATGTTTATATTCAAACCACCAGAAAAGAAACGCCGATTTTATATGGCTCCGATGAAGAGTTTCCGATTGGCGGATCAAAAACTTTAAAATCATCGGATTCGGATGTTGCCACGGTAATTGGCGCTGGCGTCACTTTGCATGAAGCCTTGGCCGCTTATGAAGAACTTAAAAAAGAAGGAATTAATATTCGAGTAATAGATTTATACTCCATAAAGCCAATAGATGTTGAAACCATAAAAAAAGCCGCGCAGGAAACAAGGGCAATTATTACGGTGGAGGATAATCATCACGAAGGCGGACTCGGAGAAGCTGTACTGTTTTGTTTGGCCGAACTGGCAAAAATCCAAGCTCCTGTACATATTTTATGCGTGCACAAAGAGCCCCATAGCGGCAAGCCGGACGAACTTTTGGCTTTTGAGGAAATTGATAAAAATGCCATTATAAACAAAGTAAAAGAAGTGTTAAAATAAATATGGATAGAAATTTAGCTCTTGAATTTGTACGCGTTACCGAGGCTGCGGCAATTGCCGCGGCTAAATGGGTTGGCAAAGGCGATGGTAAAAAAGCCGATGCCGCTGCCGTGGACGGAATGCGCGAGCGATTCAATAAAATGGATTTTGCGGGTACTGTGGTAATTGGCGAAGGCAGCAAGGATGAATCGGCAGAGCTGTATAATGGGGAAAAAGTTGGAAGGGGCTGGAAAGCACCCTCATCCGCCCTTCGGGCACCTTCCCCCATCCACCTTCGCCAAGGCTACGGCGGACAGGGAGGGGGAAGGACGATGCGCTTCGATCTTGCCATAGACCCGCTTGAGTGTACGGACAGCGTGGCCTTTGGCCGCTACAATGCCATTTCCGTAATTGCCGCGGGAGCAAGCGGCAGTTTGCTTAATGCGCCGGATACCTATATGGAAAAAATTGCGGTTGGGCCAAAGGCGGCAAAAGTTATCAGCCTGAATGCGCCGGTTAAAATTAACATTCAAAAAACCGCCAAGGCTCTGGGAAAAAAAGTTGAAGATATTACAGTTTGCATTTTGGACAGAACCCGACACGAGGAATTGATTAAGCAGGTGCGAAAGGCAGGCGCCCGTGTTAGACTTATTACTGACGGAGATGTGGCCGGAGGAATAGCCCCGTGTTTGCCGGAAAGCGGAATAGATTTATTAATGGGTATTGGCGCCAGCGCGGAAGCCGTACTTGCGGCAGTGGCTGTTAAAATTTTAGGAGGACAGCTTTATTGCAGGTTTAAGCCCAAAGACGAACATCACGCAGGCTTAATAAAAAAGGCCGGGCTTAATACAGCAAAAATTTATTCGGTAAACGATTTGGCTAAAGGAAAAGTTTTAACCTTTACGGCCACGGGAGTTATTGATGGCCCGATGCTACAGGGCGTGCGTTTTGACGATCCGATCATAATTACTCATTCAATTGTTGTTCGTGGATTGAGCGGTACGGTTAGGTATATAACTGCGGAGCATAGGGAGAAATAAAATTTTTAATTCTCAATTTTTAATTTTTAAACAATTTCCAATTCTAAAACTATGAAGTATGATTTGGAGGGGAGAACTAGAAAATTTGCCAAAGAATTAATAGGTTTTCTTCAAAAAGTAAAAGCAAATTATATAAACCAGCCGATTATTTCCCAGTTGGTTAGGTCGGCAACAAGTGTTGGTGCAAATTATTGCGAAGCGAATGCCGCAAGTTCAAAAAAAGATTTCACTAACAAAATATTTATTTGCAGAAAAGAGATTCAAGAGACAAAATATTGGTTGGAAATGCTTGCTGAGTCTAATCCGGAATCCAAAGAAATATTAAGGAAATTTTGGAAAGAGGCTCACGAACTAACTTTAATATTTAACAAAATTTCAGTAACACTCAGGCATTGAAAATTGAGACATTAAGAATTGTTTAAAAATTTGAAATTATAAATTGAAAATTATGATAAATCAGTCAAAAATTGAAGAACTCAACAAAATAGCAAAACAAATGGTTACTCCTGGAAAAGGCCTACTTGCCGCTGACGAAAGCATGAATACGGTGGGTAAAAGATTTTCCGCCATTAGTTTGGAAAATACGGAAGACAACCGACGCAGCTTTAGGGAAATGCTTTTAACTGCGCCCGGAGAAGGGCAATATATTTCCGGTGTAATTTTATTTGACGAGACTATTAAACAAAAAACCGGCAGCGGAAAAAGTTTTGTGGAAGTTTTAAAAGAGGAAGGGATTTTGCCGGGAATTAAAGTTGATCAAGGGCTTGTGGATTTTGGCACGGCCGGCGAGAAAACAACCAAAGGTTTGGAAGGTCTTGCCGGCAGACTTTCGGAATATGCGGCTCTTGGCGCCAAATTCTGCAAGTGGCGGGCGGTAATTACCATTGGACAGGGCATGCCCACAGACGAAAATATCCGCCAAAACGCCAAAGATTTGGCCGCTTATGCTCTTGAGTGCCAAAAAGCGGGACTTGTCCCAATGGTTGAACCGGAAGTACTGCTCGACGGCAATCACACAATACAGCAGTGTGAAGTAGCAAGCGAGAAAATTTTGACTGCGCTGTTTGAAGAGATAAAAAATAAAGCCGTTGCTCTGGAAGGTTTGATTTTAAAAACCAATATGGTTTTGCCGGGAAAAGATTCCGGAGTAAAAGTTATGCCGGAAGAAGTGGCCGAGGCAACCCTCAGGGTATTTAAAAAAGTTTTACCAAACAGTTTAGCCGGCATAGCTTTTCTGTCCGGCGGTCAGGGTGAGCAGGAGGCCACCGCAAATTTAAACGCAATGCATTTGGCCGGAAGTTTGCCGTGGCCCATAACATTTTCTTACGCGCGCGCGCTTCAGGACGGAGCCACCAAAGCCTGGCAGGGAAAACCAGAAAATTTATCTGTAGCTCAAAATGTTTTTCTCCACCGCGCAAAAATGAACAGCCTGGCTTCATTAGGTAAGTATTCAACTGATATGGAAAAGGATTTTAACGTTTCGGAGGCTGAATCCGTTAGCCAAGACTAAGTTTCTTTACTAATTACTAATTGGTACCAATATACTAATCCTATAGGTCAAAGTTTGAGTATGCTTGCCCCCATTGGTATATCAGTAAAGATTAGTAATTGGTAAAGGCAGTAAAAATAATTATTAAAATCTAATAAACATAAAATGGATAAAAAGATTCAATTTCAAAAGCCAACCTTTAAACCGATTGAACATTTGGAAAAAGTGCGCAAAGGGCACCTTCGGGAACTTCCGGCGTGGATGATAAATAAAATTACCGCGGAATTTATTAAAGGCTTTGAATTTTTAAGGCATTATAAAAAAGCCGTTAGCGTAATGGGCAGCGCCCGTCCAAATTTAGTAAATGGGGTTTATGAAGAAGCGACCAAGCTTGGCAATCATCTTTCCAAGGCCGGATTTGCGGTTATGACCGGAGGCGGACCCGGTATTATGGAGGCTGCAAACAAAGGGGCTTTTGAGGCAGGGGGAGCATCAGTAGGTATTAACATCCGTCTGCCGTTTGAACAGCGCACCAACCAGTATGTAAAGGAATATGAATCGTTTTCTTTTTTCTTTACCAGAAAAGTTATGCTGGAGTATGCTTCACAGATTTACGTTTTTTTTCCGGGCGGATTCGGCACGCTGGATGAATTGTTCGAAATGATTACCCTGACCCAAACTAAAAAAATTAAAGCCGTTCCCATAATTTTGGTGAATGAGGAATTTTGGGGACCGCTACTCGACTGGATTTATAAAACGGTTTATGAAAAAAATAATGCCATCAGCAAAGAGGACATGAAGCTGTATCATTTGGTGGACAGCGCCGATGAAGCTTATGAGCTGATTAAAGTGCTTTCAAAGGATAACCACCTTTTTAACTAACTGACTTTACGGAATACGGATTGGATACGGATATACGGAGGGGGCACTCAGAGCCTTCAGCAATATCTTAGTCCGTATATCCGTACTGCCCCCTCCGTATTCCGTAAAGTCAGTAAAGAAAGGAGTCTGTATGAAGACCAAAATATTTTTAGATTCCGGCGACCCCGCCGAAACTAAACAAGCAATTGAACTCTTGGGCGATTTGGATGGCCAAACCACCAACCCTTCTTTAATTGCCAAAAATCCGGACACGGTCGGAAAAAAATTCAGTTCAAAAGAGCTGTTTGATTTTTACCGTAAAGTTGTCGGCGAGGTTAGCTCGCTTATTCCGCAAGGTTCGGTTTCCATAGAGGTTTACGCCGATGAAAATACCAAAGCGGAAGATATGCTTAGTCATGCGCGGGAATTTAATTTATGGATACCCAATGCCCACATTAAATTTCCCACAACCGGGGAAGGTTTAAAAGCTGCGGAAGCGTGCATAAAAGAAGGAATAAAAGTGAATATGACTTTAATCTTTAGCCAAGAGCAGGCGGCCGCTGTTTATGCCGCAACTATTGGAGCCAAAAAAGGCGATGTGTTTGTTTCTCCTTTTATTGGCCGACTGGACGACAGGGGAGAAAACGGCATGGATTTAATTGCCAATATTTTAAAAATGTATGAATCAGGAGACGGGCACGTGGAAGTTCTCTCGGCCAGCATCCGCTCGCTTGAGCACACAATAAAAACTTTTGAACTGGGCAGCGATATAATTACCGCCCCGCTTAAGGCATATAGGGAGTGGGTTGGCGCGGGAAAACCAATCATTAGTGACAAGTTACAAGTGACAAGTGACAAGTTGAAACAGATCCCCTATGAACAAATAGCTTTAACCAAGCCGTGGCAGGAGTATAATATCAAGCACGAATTAACGGACAAAGGAATAGAAAAATTTGCATCAGATTGGAATAGTTTGATTGAATAGATGGCTGAGCAAAGGTGCTCTTTGCTCAGGACAGGTTTTCCAAGGTGAGCAAAGAGCACCTTTGCTCACTTAAGTAGCCAATATTTTGAAAATAGATATGTTAGCGCAAGATAAATATCTTTGGGCAATGGCAGCGGAGAATTTAAGCCAAAACAGCCGTTTGCCATGTTTGGATTTACATGGGTTAACTGTCCATGCTGCTCTTAGCGAACTGGAGGCATTTTTAAATTCCCAGTTTATGGCAGGGGAGGAAGCGGTAAAAATAATTTGCGGAATTGGTACCGGCAAGCTTTTAAGCAGTGCGGAAAATGTACTTAAGGATTATAAACGGCAGGGTTTGGTAGAAGATTATATTAAACCCAAAAGCGGGGGAATATTTATAGTCAGACTTAGCCCAAAGGAGTAAAACGCATCTGTGCTGTCTTGGAATGTTCTGCGGAGCCTCTCCTCCTTATTAAGGAGGAGTACCCCGCTATGGCGGGGGAGGTGGTTGGAGTTTACATTCTTTACAAAGATGACCATTGCGCTGCGCAATGGTCATCTTTGTTTTGAGAGTATCCTTCACTCAAACTCTCCCCGTCCCTCTCTTTAGAAAAGAGAGGGAGCGTTTTGCTCCTTCTTCCCAAGAATATCTGCGGAGCTACCCCCTCTTTTTTTAAAGAGGGGGCTAGGGGGAGTTTGTCATTTCTTCCTTCTTGACCTAATCCTTGTTTAAGCATAAAATACGAACTGCAACAAATATTAGGGTGAAAACCCTTTTTTTGTTGACTTCAAAGTATAAGAGGAATTTGTATGATGAGACTTGGCCTTACCAGCGCCATTCTTTACGATATGAATCTGGCGCAGCTTGCGAATTTCTGTTTTGAGGCGCGCCTCAAGTCGGTTGAGCTCATGTGTTGGCCAAAAGACAGCGACGACAAACGTAAATACGCGGGCGTAACCCACGTGGACGTTGTCGATGTTATTGCCAACGGCGCCGGCCGCGTTGAGGACACCCTTTACGATCAAGGTGACACCCGGATTAGCGCCCTAGGGTACTATCCGAACCCCTTGGACCCCGAAACCGGCGAAACCGTTGTCGGACATCTCAAAAAGGTGATTGACGCGGCTGCCGTTCTCGGCGTCTGCGTTGTAAATACGTTCGTCGGACGCAACCACCACCTGACCGTGGAAGAGAACTGGCCCAAGTTCCTGGAAGTCTGGGAGCCGTTGATTAAGCACGCGGAAGACTCCGGCGTGATTATCGGCATTGAGAATTGCCCCATGAAGTTCACCGGCGACGAATGGCCGGGCGGTAAGAACCTGGCGACCTCGCCGGTCATTTGGGAGAGGATGTTTTCCGACATTCCATCGGACAACTTCGGGTTGAACTTCGACCCGTCGCACTTCGTCCTCCAGCGTATGAACATTGTGAAAGCCGTTACGGAATTCGGTCCCAAGATATTTCACGCTCACGCCAAGGACCTGCGGGTCGACACCGACAGGCTGGACCGCGTTGGCCTGTTTGCCGACAATCCGGTGTCCTGGCATACGCCCAAGATCCCGGGACGTGGGCAGGTGCCGTGGAATTCGTTTTTCGCCGCCCTCAAGGACGTCGGCTACCATGGCGACATGACAATCGAGGTGGAGGACCCCAAGTTCAAGACTCACCAAGAGCGGGAAGAAGCCGTTCTCTTGAGCCGCGACTTCTTGGAGTCGTACTTCGACAGCCCCGAGGATGAAACCGCCCAGGCGTAAGGCCATCAGGCCGCTATCTCCAATCCGCCGCGCAGCCCCTAAGTAAGGGTTGCGCGGCGGTATTTTTAACAAAAAAACCGCCTTTAGCGGTAAGTTTAATTATAATGATATCCTTCAGTCAAACTCTTCCCGCCCCTCTCTTTAGAAAAGAGAGGGAGCATTTTGCTCTGTCCTCCTACGCATGATCTGCGGAGCTACCCCTTTTTTCTTTAAAGAGGGGGCTAGGGGGAGTTTTTTATTCTTATATAACGAGGCCGGCCATTTTATGGAAAAGCCTGACCCAAAGGGCAACTTCCGCGGCAATTTATATACAAAAAAACCGCCTTTAGCGGTTATTTTAATTATTTAAATTTTGTAAAACGTTTGGCGTAAGCCAGCCGTAGCCCGAAGGATGTATAGTGTAGAAGCCCGCCTTCGTCAGACTTCGGCGCGCAGCCTTCGCTTGTATTTTCAATTTATCATTATTCAAGCTTCGATAAATTTGATATTGGCGTAAGCCAGCCGTAGCTTTAGCGAAGGATGGTCGGGCTGCTGGGAATTGAACCCAGTCTACCTGCTCCCAAAGCAGGCGTACTACCGGTATACGACAGCCCGTAATAACATTACGATTGATTTTATCATTTAAATGTAATAATGGCAACGTATGTACATTGATAAAACAATAATCAACCATAAGCAATAAGAGCAGGTTCAAAGCCTTCTCCCCTGGCAAGGGGAGATGTCCAGACTTTTGACTGAGAACAACCTTTGATAAAAGTCTGGACAGAGAGGTCGAAACCCAGCATTTTACTCATCTGCCCTAAAGGGCATATTCTCCTAAAAGGAGAAGATGGAACTCAAACTTCACTTCTCTTTGTGTAGTTTGCCGATTTATCGGCTTTTCACCAGAATCAAAAAAACATAAATTTGTCCAAAAACCGCTTTACAAACAAGGGAATATATATTATAATACCAAAGTTATACACGGACCAACCTTAAATATCCACATAATGCTGTTAAAAACGTTAAATTTAACAATAAAAGTCAGGGAAAGCTTGTAAGCTATTTAAGCCTTAAATAAGGCTTAAATTACAACTTTTCCCTGGCTTTTTGCGTGGCAAGTGAGTTAACTTTTAAAAAGAGCCATTTTTTGTAACAATAACCAAAGCTGGCCGTCTCGTACTGTGTAAGCTAGTTCTAAGTAAAAAGCATAGAAACTAAACCTATTTCCTGGTAAAATTTAAAACCCTTGAAGACGGTCTTCAAGGGAATTCGTAGAATGACGTCATTTTGAGACCGTAAGTTGAATAGTTTCATAAATAAGCAATTTTG